>NZ_JBSFVR010000050.1:0-29837 GCF_053592415.1 Streptomyces sp. NPDC002690
GAGAAGAACGGCAGGAGCACGCCGCCCGTCACGTACATGTGGTGCGCCCACACCGTCACGGAGAGACCCGCGATGGCGATGGTGGCCGCGATCAGACCGATGTAACCGAAGATCGGCTTGCGGCTGAAGACCGGGATCACCTCGCTGACGATCCCGAAGAACGGCAGCGCGATGATGTACACCTCCGGATGCCCGAAGAACCAGAAGAGGTGTTGCCAGAGCAGCGAGCCGCCGTTGGCCGGGTTGAAGATCTGCGCCCCGAACTTCCGGTCGGCCTCCAGGGCCAGCAGTGCGCCGGCGAGGACCGGGAAGGCCAGCAGGACCAGGACGGCGGTCAGCAGCACGGTCCACACGAAGATCGGCATCCGGAACATCGTCATGCCGGGCGCGCGCATGCAGACGATCGTGGTGACGAAGTTGACGGAGCCGAGGATCGTACCGAATCCGGAGAAGGCCAGACCCATGATCCACAGGTCGCCGCCGACACCCGGGGAGTGGACCGCGTCGGTGAGCGGGGAGTAGGCGAACCAGCCGAAGTCGGCGGCGCCGTTGGGGGTGAGGAAGCCCGCCACCGCGATGAGTGAACCGAAGAGGTACAGCCAGTACGCGAACATGTTCAGCCGCGGGAACGCCACGTCGGGCGCGCCGATCTGCAGCGGCATGATCCAGTTGGTGAAACCGGCGAACAGCGGCGTCGCGAACATCAGCAGCATGATCGTGCCGTGCATAGTGAACGCCTGGTTGAACTGCTCGTTCGAGATGATCTGGTTGCCCGGCCGGGCCAGCTCGGCACGCATGACCAGGGCGAGGATGCCGCCGACGCAGAAGAAGGCGAAGGACGTGATCAGGTAGAGCGTGCCGATCGTCTTGTGATCGGTGGTGGTCAGCCATCTGATGACGACGTTCCCCGGCTGCTTGCGCCGTACCGGCAGTTCGTCCGCGTACGCGGCCTCTGATTCCACCGGTTCTGAGGTACCCCTCGTCGTCACTGCGACGCTCCTTTGATCGACGGCCCGTTGCGGACTCGCCGACCAGAATGGCCCGGTGGGGTTCGACCCTGTGGGACATCCTTCCCGGTGGGGCGCCACCGGGGGCCAAGGACACTCAAACAGCCCAACGGCGGCGGGTTCACCGCCGTCGGGGCGTCGGGGCGTCGGGGCGTCGGGGCGTCGGAGGAGATCTCAGCGGAGATCGAAGACGAGGCGGCCGGACACCTTTCCCTCCAGCACCTCGTCGATCGAGCTGTTGATGTCGTCGAGCTTCCGGGTCTCACGGACGACCCGGGTGCGGCCGAGCCGGTGCAGCCGGAAGACCTCCGACAGGTCCTCGCGGGTGCCGACGATCGAGCCGACGACGGTGATGCCGTTCAGTACCGTGTCGAAGACCGGCAACGCGAGCGTGCCCTCGGCCGGCAGTGCGACGAGGACCAGCGTCCCGCCCCGCCGGAGCGATCCGTACGCGGCGGCGAAGGACTCGTTGCTGACCGCCAGGGAGATCGCCGCGTCGGCGCCGCCCAGCTTCTGGACCTCCTCGGCCACGTCCTGGGTACGCGCGTCGACGATGTGGTCCGCGCCCAGTTCCCGGGCCAGTGCCAGCTTCTCGTCGGTGACGTCGACCGCGATGGTCTCCGCGCCGAAGATCCGCGCGTACTGGAGCGCGAGGTGGCCGAGGCCTCCGATTCCGGAGACGAGGACCCGCGCGCCGGGACGGGCGCCCGAGAGCTTCACCGCCTTGTACGTGGTCACTCCCGCGCAGGTCAGCGGGGCGGCGTCGAGAGGGTCGATCCCCTCGGGCACCGGCACGACGTAGGTGCCGTGGGCCACGGCGTACTCCGTGTGGCTGCCGTCGACGGAGTAGCCGCTGTTGCTCTGCTCCAGGCAGAGGGTCTCCCATCCGGACACGCAGTGGTCGCAGTGGCCGCAGGCCTCTCCGAGCCAGGGGATCGCCACTCTGTCCCCCGCCGAGAGATGGTTCACCTGGTCACCGACGGCTTCGACCACGCCGATTCCCTCGTGGCCGGGAACGAAGGGGGGCGCCGGTTTCACGGGCCAGTCCCCCCGGGCGGCGTGGATGTCGGTGTGACAGAGGCCGGAGGTCTCCATCCGCACCAGCACCTGGTGCGGCGCGGGGGTGGGGACGGGCCTCTCCTCCACGGTCAGAGGTTCGGTGAAACTGCGGACCACGGCGGCTTTCACGGGCACTCCTCCGTTCGTCCGGTGCGCCGGAGGCTTGGAGGTCACCGCAACACCAGATCGGACATTAGCCACAAAATATCCTAAGCCACCTGGACTGTTTCCGATCGGCGCGACTCCGCGCACGGGCATCCGGCGGAGGTCCTATCCCCCGGCCCAGTCGCGCAGCTCGGCGGGCGAGGCGAAGGCCGCCACGTTCTTGTCGAGCGGATGGTCCGTGTACTGGTGGAAGCGCCACTCCGCCTCGATGCGCGGCTCCCCCGGCTCCACGTAATCCGCGATCCACAGGCCGTCGCCCGCGTACGAGGTCCTGTCGACGTCGAGCCAGAACGAACGGCCGCAGTAGAGCAGGGCCCGGTGGTCCGGGCGGAGCCGTTTCAACTCGTGGAGGAATTTGTCCTTGTCGGCGTTACCGGCCCGGGTACCGTCACCGGTCTCCTCCCAGTCGACGGCGAAAAGGTCCCCCTTCTTCTCCGGCGTTCCGGCGAGGAAGTGGCGCACCTGTGCTGCCACATGGCCGGGCCAGAGGAAATGGTAGAAGCCGACCACACATCCGGCGTCCCGCGCCCGCTTCACCTGCGCGGCCAGGTGTGGATTGACGTAGGAACTTCCCTCCGTCGACTTGATGAAGACGAAGTCCACTCCGTCGGTGTCGAACGTCTCCTGGTAGGAACTGACATCGATTCCGTGCAGCATGGGGCCACCTTCCGGCGAGGTCCGGGATGTCCGCCCTCGTCTCTTCAGATGCCCGCAGCGGGCCCTCCCCACTTCCGCTTCGGCTGAAGTAACGATTCGTCGGCAGGAATAAGAGGCGGGAAGGGGAGGTTGGCGTACCGAAAGCGACCATTCGCCTTGCGACACTCCATGAAGAAGGTCGGATCATATGCAGATCGGCATCATCGGTGCGGGCAATATCGGCGGCAACCTGACCCGGCGTCTGACCGCCCTCGGTCACGATGTGACCGTCGCCAATTCGCGCGGCCCGGAGACTCTCGAAGCACTCGTCGCGGAAACCGGCGCCACCGCGGCGAAGGCCTCCCAGGCGGCACGCGGCGCACGGATCGTCGTGGTCACCGTGCCGCTGAGGTCGGTCCCGGACCTGCCCGCGGGCTTCCTTGACCATGCGGCCGACGGCGTCGTGGTGATCGACACCGGCAACTACTACCCGATGCAGCGGGACGGCCGGATCGAGGAGATCGAGGACGGGCTGCCGGAGAGCCGATGGACCGAGGCCAAGATCGGCCACCCGGTCGTCAAGGCCTTCAACGGCACGTTCGCCCAGGACATCCTGGACCGTGGGCTTCCGCGGGGAACCCCTGGCCGGCAGGCGCTCCCCGTGGCAGGGGACGACGAAAAGGCGAAGACGGTGGTACGGGACCTCATCGACGAGCTGGGGTTCGACACGGTCGACGCCGGCGGCTTGGACGAGTCGTGGCGCCAGCAGCCCGGCACGCCCGTGTACGGCAACCGGGGCGACGGCGAAGCGATTCTCAAGGCCCTGGCGGCGGCCTCACCCGAGCGCACCGCGGAGTGGCGGGCCTGACTCCCCCACGCTTCCGCGCCGATCATCCGTACGGTGTGGTCGGACGAACGCCGTGCCGGCCGCCGTCAGACGTCCCAGTGGGCGGGGCGGGTAAAGGACGGCGGGATCTTCGTCGCGCCGTCGCCCCGGGCCGCGTTGAGCTGGACCTGGGTCAGGAAAAGGGTGGCCGTCAGGTCGGCGCCCGCGAGGCCGGCGTCACGGAAGTCGGCTCCGATCACGTCCGCCAGCCCCAGATCCGCGCCGGTGAGGTCCGCCGCCACCAGGCACGCCGACCGCAGGTCCGCGCCCCGCAGATCCGCGCCCCGGAGCCGGGCCCCGAAGAGATCACGGCCGGGGCTCCGCTTTCCGGGGCGCCCCGGCACGGTTGCGCGGACAAGGGCACTGACCCCGCGCAGCAGGGGTGCGACCGTCTCCCGGTGCGCGGACACGTCGAGACCCGCCAGTTGGTCGGCGGGTTCCAGGGTGAGGCGTTCCGTGACCTCGTGCGCCCGCCGCAGTTCCCCGCGGATCGACGCGGGCGCGGGCAGGGCGAGGGCTTCCGTCAGATGGCTGAGCATTTCATGGAGCTGACGCATCACCCGGAACACCCGGAACATCTCTTCCGCGGTCTCCGGACGGGAACGCCAGTCCTGGCCCGCGTACACGCCCTGGGAGACCTTCTGGCCGGCGCCGAAGCAGTCGTACACGGTGCATCCGGCGAATCCGGCGGGGCGCAGTCGCCGGTGGATTCCGCAGCGGAAATCCTCCCGCAGGTGCGTGCAGGGCTCGCCCGCCTCCTTGTCGACCGCGAAGTCCGGGGACGCGAAGAGGGTCAGGGCGACGCAGCACAGTCCGAAGCAGTTGGCGCAGTCGGCGCGCAGGACGCCCGGCGCGGTGCCGGGATCGGGGCCGGGTATCCGGGGTGTCAGGCGCATGCTCGCTGTTCCTCTGCGTTTCCTGCGAAGCGACGGGCGCGTGCAGCTTAGTCACGGCGTTCTGCGCGGTCGCCCGAATTTCGCCGGCCGCGATTCCGGCAGCCGGGCAGCCCGCTTCCGGCACCCTGATCAGCACGCGCCATGATGGATGGCACATACATCGTTGTAGGAGGTGGCCACCGTCATGACGAACGCACCGGTCGACAGCATCCCGGCCCGGCGGGTACTCACGGACCCGGCGGGTCTGGCCCGTTATCAGCACGACGAGGCCGAGTGGGCGCCGTACGGAATGCCCAGGGCGGTGGTGAGGCCGCAGAACACGGACGAGGTGCGCGCGGTGGTGCGGCACTGCGTCGAGCACGGGATTCCGCTCGTGTCGCGCGGTGCCGGTACGGGGCTCTCGGGCGGGGCCAACGCGGTGGACGGCGCGATCGTGCTCTCCTTCGAGGACATGAACGCGGTGCTGCGGATCGACCCCGCCGAGCGGCTGGCGGTCGTGCAGCCGGGCGTCGTCAACGACGACCTGCGGGCCGCCTGCGCGGAGCACGGCCTGTGGTACCCGCCGGATCCCGCCAGTTCCCCGTGGTCCACCATCGGCGGGAACGTGGCGACGAACGCGGGCGGCATGTGCTGCGTGAAGTACGGCGTGACCCGCGACTACGTGCTGGGCCTGGAGGTCGTGAACGGGCTGGGCGAGACCGTCCGACTGGGGCGGAACACCGCCAAGGGCGTCGCGGGCTACGACCTGGCCGGTCTGATGGTCGGTTCCGAGGGCACCCTCGGCGTGATCACCGAGATCACCGTGCGGCTCAGGCCCGAGCGGCCCGCCGAGCGGACCGTCGCCGGATACTTCTCCTCGGTCGTGACCGCGGGCGAGGCGGTCAGTGCCGTCACGGCCTCGGGCATCATCCCCTCGGCACTGGAACTCGTCGACCGGCACTGTCTCGCCGCCGTCGACGCGTGGAAGAACATGGGGCTGTCCGCCGACGCCGAGGTGGTCCTGCTGGGCAGGGTGGACACCCCGGGGGCCGAGGGGGACGCGGAAGCGGAGCGCGTACGGGAGTGCTTCGAGCGCGCCGGAGCGACCTGGGCGGCGGTCTCCACCGACCAGCAGGAGGCCGACGCGCTCTTCGAGGCACGACGGCTCGCGTACCCGGCACTCGAGCGCCTGGGCCCGGTCCTCACCGAGGACGTGTGCGTCCCGAGGAGCGCGGTGCCGGAGATGCTGGCAAGGATCGAGCGCACGGCCGTCCGGCACGACATCCTGGTGGCCAATATCGCACACGCGGGCGACGGTAACCTCCACCCGCTGATCATCACACCGCCCGGGGACGAGGCGGCCCGCGCCAGGGCCCAGGCCGCGTTCGAGGACATCCTGGACGACGCGATCGCGCTCGGCGGCACGGTGACGGGCGAACACGGCGTGGGGCTGCTGAAGATGGGCGGCCTGAACAGGGAACTGGGTCCGGCCGTAATCGCCATGCACCGGGCCGTGAAGTCCGCCCTGGACCCGTACGGCATTCTCAATCCCGGCAAGGTGCTGACCGCGGACGTCCCGGGGGCCTGACCCGCCGACGCACCGCGCGGCAGGGCGGCACCGGGCTGGTACCGCTGTCGTTGTCAGTGGGTCGCGGCACACTGGCCAAAGGAGGCACGGGACCTCGGTACAGCGGGACTTCGGTGCAGCACTTCGGTACAGCAGCACTTCGGTACAGCCGATTTCGGGGACGGGGCGAGGGATGGTGGGGCGAGGCGATGGCGAACGCTGAGGAGTCGGGGTTCGAGCCCGCGACCGGGGACGGTCCGGTTCTGCCGGAAGCCGCCGCGGCGGCCCGCGCCGCTGCCGTGGCCACCGCCCACGAGGGCCTGTTGCAGATCCGTCGCCTGACCAACTCGGAGCATCCCGCGCCCGAGTCGGTGCCCGCCGCCTGGGAAGTCCTGCGGCCCGTACGGGCGGTGGCACTGGCTCTGGAGGCGGCCGGTGTCGGGCCGTCGGCCCTGCACGCCTCGGGCCTGCGGGCCACGACGGGCTATCTGGTCCACGCGGGCTCCCTGCCCGGCACGGTCCGCGTGGAGTGGGTGGGCCCTGTGGGCAGCGGCGCCTCCCGGAGCGAGGAGGAGTCACTCACCCGGTGCGCGGGTGTCCTGCGCGAACTGGGCTGGACGGCGTTGCTCTACCGGGGTCCCCGGCGGCGCAGGTTCCTGGAGGTGGAGCCGCCGTCCGGGTCCGGCGGGCGGCCGGAGGGTGACGGACCGCGTCCGCGGTGAGTCCGGTTGCCGGTCGTTGTCAGACCCGTGGGAGATGCTGATGGTCCGACACCTCTGACCAGGAGAAGCCGAGATGGAGAAGGACGAGCTCGCCGCGGCCCAGGCTTACGTCAGGCTGCTGGAGGCCACCCGGGCCGTACTCACCGAGCCGCAGGATGCGCCGTCGTGCCTGCCGTTGCTCACCGCACCGATGGAGGAGGCCGACCGGGCGCTCCGGGACGCCGACCTCGCGGGGAACGAGGAACGGCTCTTCGCTCTCGTCCGGGCGCTGCGGCCCAGTCTGTCGGCGAGCAGCCGGTGAGCCCCGCCGCCCCGGTGCGCGGCACGCGGCGGGGTCAGTCTTCGCCGTGGCCCGGTGCCAGCCCGAGTTCCCGCGCGCCCAGCGGCGCGAAGTACCGGGCCACGTCGCTCTCGCGCACGTCCTCGGTGCGAGCCGGCGACCAGCGGGGCGCGTAGTCCTTGTCCACGATCCTTGCCCGCACGCCCTCGACGAAGTCGGGGTGCGCGAAAGCGCGCGTGGAGACGCGGAAGTCCTGGTCGAGCGATTCCTCCAGACTCCCCGCCGCTCGCGCGCGGCGCACGGCGGCCAGGGTGACCACCAGTGCGGTGGGTGACAGCGTGAGGAGCGCCTCGGCGGTCTCCCTCGCGTCGGGGGCCCCGTGGTCGCGGAGCCGGTCCACGATCCCGCCGACGGTGTCGGCGGTGTAGCAGCTGTCGATCCAGTCGCGTGCGGCGTCGAGTACACCGGCCTCCGGGTCGGTGGTGTGGCGCAGGACGGTGCGCGTCACCTCGTCGGGAGCCGTGCACCCGGAGAGCGCGGCCGTGAGGGCCGGGAGGTCCTCCGAGCGGACATGGTGGTCGGCGAGGCCGCACAGCAGTGCGTCCGCGGCGCCGACGGACCGGCCGGTGAGCGCGAGGTGGGTTCCCAGTTCGCCGGGGGCGCGGGACAGCAGGTGGAGCCCGCCGACGTCCGGCACGAATCCGATGGCGGTCTCCGGCATCGCGATCCGCGAACGCTCGGTCACGACGCGTACGCTCCCGTGCGCCGAGACCCCGACACCGCCGCCCATGACGATGCCGTCCATGTAGGCGACGTACGGCTTGGGATACCGGTGGATCCGCGCGTTGAGCCGGTATTCGTCGCGCCAGAAGTCCAGAGACGCGCCCGTGCCGGCCCGGGCGTCGTCGTGCAGGGCCCGGATGTCGCCACCCGCGCACAGACCGCGGTCCCCGGCGCCCGAGATCACCACCGCGGTGACGGTGTCATCGTGTTCCGCCGCCACGAGCGCCGCGTCGAGGGCGCGCACCGACGCGTGGTCGAGGGCGTTCAGCACGCGCGGCCTGTTGAGGGTGATGTGGCGGACGTGACCGTCGGTGTGCGGGAGGACGGGGGCGTCGTCGGTCATGGAGGGCTCCGGTACGTGTTCCGCGGCAGAGCCCGCGGGCGCGGACGGCCGATGCCCGCCATTCTGCGACGCCGCCCCACAGCACCCGCACACGGGGCGTCCGGGCTCGCGGCGATCCCACCAGCATCTGTGGCACTCCCACCGGAGCGGCTCGACAATTGGACGACCAGGGTCTTTCCTCGCAGCCCGTAGGGCCCGCCGCCGGACGACCTCCGGAGCCGCAATGATCGAACAGACAGAGTCCGCGGAGAACCCGTCCGCGCAGTCGCACTCGGACGCCCCCGCGCCCGAGAGCGGGATCGGCACGGTCCAGCGGCTGGCGATGAACCGGACCGGGAGTTTCGACTGGGACCTGGAGACCCGGACCATGAACGTGGACGACGCCGGGCTGATCGTGTTCGGGGTGGATCCCCGAACGTTCGACGCGAGCCGTCCGGGGACGCTGGTCGAGCTGCTGGAGCCCTCGGAACGTGAACGCCTGGACCTGTCCATCGACGAGGCCGTCACCGGCGGCGCCAGTTCGTACAGCGTGCACTTCCAGGTACCGATGCCTGACGGTGAGGTGCAGTGGACGCACGCGCAGGCCCGCATTCTGCGCCACCCGGACGGCAGGGCCCACCGCATCGTCGGCGTGGTGCGGGACGCGACGGCGGAGGTCACACACTCGGAGTTCGTACTCGAACTGGAGAAGCGACGGCAGCGTCAGACGAGCATCGTCGAGCGGACGACCAGTGCCATGTCGCGCGCCGCCTCCGTGGACGACGTGACGGCGGCGCTGACCGGGCCGGGTGGTACGGCGAGGCTGGGTTCAGACGGGGTGACGCTCGGGCTGGTGGAGAACGCGTCACTGAACGTCGTCGCGGTGAGCGGGCAGACGCTGGAAGCGTTCGACGGACTGGGCTCCGGCGATCTCGGCCGAAAGCTGCCGCTGGTCGACAGCATCCTCAGCGGCCGTCCTCGGTTCATCACCTCCCCCGACGACTTGGTCCGGCGTTATCCGGCGCTGAAGTCCCACGTGGACCATCTGGGCTTCTCCTCCGCCGCCTACCTGCCGCTCGTCGCCCAGTCGCGTTCGCTGGGCGGGCTGGCGATGTTCTACGCCGAGCCGATGTCGTTCAACGCCGACGAGCGCATCCTCTGCCTGGGCCTCGCGGCCATCCTCGCGCAGAGTCTGCAGCGGGCGATGCTCTTCGACGAGGAGCGCGAGTTCGCCACCGGGCTGCAGGCTGCGATGCTGCCCCGGCGGATCCAGAGCGTCGAGGGCGGCGAGATCGCGGTGCGCTACCACGCCGCGCGGACCGGGCGCGAGGTCGGCGGAGACTGGTACGACGCGATCCCACTGCCCAACGGCCGGTACGGCCTGGTGGTGGGGGACGTGCAGGGACATGACACCCATGCGGCGGCGATCATGGGACAGCTCCGGATCGCCCTGCGCGCGTACGCCGCCGAGGGGCACCCCCCGGCGACCGTGCTGGCCAGGGCCTCACGCTTTCTCGCCGAACTGGACACCGACCGCTTCGCCACCTGCACCTACGCACAGGCCGATCTGGGCTCGGGCGCTCTGCGGGTGGCACGCGCGGGCCATTTCGAGCCGCTCGTCCGGCACGCCGACGGGCGGGTCGGCAGACCTCAGGTCAGGGGCGGCCTTCCGCTCGGAGCTGCGACGTACTTCGGGTATGAGGAGTTCCCCGAGACCCGTCTCGATCTCATGCCGGGCGAGACCTTCGTGCTCTTCAGCGACGGCCTGGTGGAGGAGCCGGGCTCCGACATCGACACCGGGCTGGCGGTGCTGGCGCAGGAGGTGCGGACCGGGCCGCCGGAAGCCGAGGCGCTCGCCGATCATCTCTCCGAGCGGTTGTGGGAGCGCTGGGGTTCGGGCGACGACGTCGCTCTGCTGGTGCTGCGGCGCAGTCCGGACGTGGGGTCCTCCGTGGCGCCCCGGTTGCACCAATACATCCACCAGGCCGACCCCGAGGGCCTCTCGGACGCCCGCTCGATCGTCCGGCAGGCACTGGCCGACTGGGACATGGAGGGCTTCGCCGACGACGCCGAACTCGTCACCGGTGAGCTTCTGGTCAATGTGCTGCTGCACACCGAGGGAGGGGCGGTGCTCACGATGGAGGTGCTTCCCGAGCCCGTGCGCCGCGTACGCCTCTCGGTCCAGGACCGCTCCAGCGTGTGGCCGCGCAGGCGCTCCCCGGGCGAGACGTCGACCTCGGGCCGCGGGCTGCTGTTGCTGGACGCCGTCGCCCTCCGGTGGGGAATCGAGCCCCGGGGCGAGGGAAAGGCCGTGTGGTGCGAGATCGGGCCACCCGGCCCGCCCGCTGCCACGGAGGTGCCCGAGCCGGAGCACTCGGAGATGCCGGAGTCCCCGCACGGGCCGGAGGCTGTCGGTCGTGCCCCCGCCGGAGAGCCGGGCATCTGACGAACGCGCGGTCTTCCGTGCGGTGTTCACCACCCAAGGGGGGTCGGAACCGAAATTGGCTCGAAGCACTCGGTCGCGAGGGCCTGCCGGACTGCTCGCGGCACGTACCGGGCACATGTCCGACCGGTGGTGAGACGTCTCCGGTCCCCCGGACCGGGCCGGCGTGGCGGCGGACGGGCCGCACGCCGGGCGCGGCTGTTCAGAAGGGGTAGGTGTCCTCCTGCCGGACGGCTACGCCCAGGTGTTCACCGACCCGGTTGACCAGCAGTGTCATCTCGTACGCCACATGCCCGACGTCGGCTTCGGCCGCGGTGAGTACGCAGAGGCAGCTTCCGTCCCCAGCCGCAGTGACGAACAGCAGCGCCTCGTCGAACTCCACCATCGTCTGCCGTGCTCTGCCCGCTTTGAAGTGTCTTCCCGAGCCCCGCGCCAGGCTGTGCAGCCCTGAGGAGACCGCCGCCAGGTGCTCCGCGTCCTCCCGAACGAGGCCCGTGCTGGCTCCTGTCACCAGTCCGTCGTTCGAGAGCACCAAGGCGTGCTGTATGTGCTCCACCCTGCTGGTGAGATCGTCGAGAAGCCAGTCGAGTCCCCGGTCCAACGCCATGCGTGCCCTCCCCGTTGCCACTGCCCCGTACCCCTCGTCGCGCGTAAGCCTTGCGCACACCTCCCCTGCGGGCAAGCGGCTCATGGGTTTCGGGGCGTCGCTTCGCGCCACTCGCGCGCCGGCGGCGCAGGATGGGCACATGGCACACCACATGACAGAGGAAGAGTGGCGGGCGTTCCTCTCGGCGGGGACCCGCACCGGCAAGCTGTCCACCGTGCGGGCCGACGGGAGTCCCCACATCGCGCCCGTCTGGTTCCTGCTGGACGGGAAGGACCTGGTCTTCAACACCGGCAAGGACACGGTGAAGGGGCGCAACCTGGCGCGGGACGGCCGGGTGGCGTTGTGCGTGGACGACGACCGGCCGCCGTTCTCGTTCGCCGTCGTCCAGGGGCGGGCCGGGCTCAGCGAGGACCCCGGGGAACTGCTGGACTGGGCGACCCGGATCGCCGCCCGGTACGTGGGGGCGGACGCCGCGGCGGAGTACGGCCGCCGCAACGCGGTCCCGGGCGAACTGCTCGTGCGGGTAAGGATCGAGAAGGTGGTCTCGATGGCCGACATCGCCGACTGAGGACCCCCACGGCAGTGGACGGTACGGCTCGCGGGCCCGCGAGGACCTGCGAGCGGGCCGTGAACAGCACGGGGGACGGACCTGCGGACGGCCTTACTGTCCCACGGAGTCGAGCAGCCGGGCGGTGTGCATCCGCCCGGCGTACTCGACCATCCTGATCAGAACCTCCTTGCCGGAGGCACGGTCACGCGCGTCGCACAGGACGACCGGCGTCCCGGGGTCCAGATCGAGGGCGAGCGACACGTCCTGTTCGTCGTAGGAACGCGCTCCGGAGAAACAGTTGACGGCGACGACGAACGGGATGCGCCGGTGCTCGAAGTAGTCGACGGCCGGAAAGCAGTCCTCCAGTCGGCGGGTGTCGGCGAGGACGACGGCTCCGAGCGCTCCCTGCGACAGTTCGTCCCACAGGAACCAGAAGCGGTCCTGTCCCGGGGTCCCGAACAGGTAGAGGGAGAGCCCGGAGCGGATGGTGATCCTGCCGAAGTCCATCGCGACCGTGGTCGTGGTCTTGCGCTCCACGCCTCCGGTGTCGTCGACGGTCTGCCCGGCCTCGCTGAGCAACTCCTCGGTGCGCAGCGGGCGGATCTCGCTGACGGCACCGACCAGGGTGGTCTTGCCGACACCGAATCCTCCGGCGACAAGGATCTTGAGGGCGAGAGCTGTGTTCTCGGCGTTCTCGCCACCGGCCTCCCCCGACGCGGCGTCCCCGTCCGCGCTCACCCCGTCACCGTCTTCACGGACTGCACCGCCTGCGTGCTCGGAGGCCATCGTCACTTCTCTCCCCCATGAGCTGCCGGGGGCGCCCACGCGGATCGGGCGCACCCCTTCGGACTCGGTCGAGTAATTTCCCGGCACGTGTGCCGGTCAGGTCCAGAGCAGCATGACAAGCCGGCCGGCCGGACGAGGGAGGCGATCGCAATTTGATCGTTGCGGCCGGAAGGTGGTCCACGGATGCCCGTATGGCGACATCAATCGAGCACGTGGGCCCGGGCCTGACGATCTTTTCCGGCCAGATTGGTCCGTACCAATAGGGACGGCCCGGTTACGGCGCTCCGGAACGCGTATCGTCGCGCTCCGCCTCCGTTTCCCGCCGCCCCGCCGTCATGCGCCTGGCGGGCCACCACGACACCGGGCCGATGTCCAGCACCAGCGCGGGCACCAGCAGCGACCGCACCACCAGGGTGTCGAGCAGAACGCCGAACGCGACGATGAAGGCGATCTGCACCAGGAAGGCCAGCGGGATGACGAGGAGCGCCGCGAAGGTCGCGGCCAGCACCACACCCGCCGAGGTGATGACTCCACCCGTGGTGATCAGGCCACGCAGCACCCCCTCGCGGGTGCCGTGCAGCAGTGACTCCTCCCGCACCCGGGACATCAGGAAGATGTTGTAGTCCACGCCGAGGGCGACGAGGAAGACGAATCCGTACAGCGGAACCGAGGCGTCCGTGCCACTGAAGCCGAACACGTGTTGGAAGACCAGTGCGGAGACGCCCAGGGTGGCGAGGTAGTTGAGCCCGACGGTGGCGACCAGGAGCACGGGCAGCAGAACCGAGCGGAGCAGCGCCATCAGGATGACCAGGATGATCGCGAGCACCACCGGAACGATGAGCGCGCGGTCCTCGGCCGCCGTGGTCTGGGTGTCGAGCCGCTGCGCGGAGTACCCGCCGACGGCGGCCTGTGCGCCGGGAACGGCGTGGACCGCCTCGCGCAGCCTCTTCACCGTCGCGTTGGCGGCGTCGCTGTCGGCCTCGGCCTTCAGCGTGGCATCGATCCGTACCCGACCGTCGACGACCATCGGAGCGCCGTCGCCCGGACGCCCGGACGCGGTGACGGGGGTGACGGACGCGATCCCGTCGGCCTTCCGGGCGGCGGCGACGACCTCGTCGGTGCGGTCGGCGCGGGCGATGATCACGGCGGGGTTCCCGGATCCGCCGGGGAAGTGCTCGCTGAGCGTGGCCTGGGCGGAGACGGACGGCGCGTCGTTGACGAAGGTCTCGTCCAGCGGCACGCCCTGCGACTTCAGGGTGGGCGCGAAGAGCGCGCACGCCACCAGGAGGAGCAGGGTGCCGGCCCAGACCTTGCGGGGGGCGCGGTCCACGAAGGAGGCGACACGTCGCCAGATGCCGTGTCCGCCGGTGGCGGCGTCGGTGGGGCGGGGCTTGGCCGGCCAGTAGGCGGCACGGCCGGTGAGCACCAGGACCGCCGGCAGGAACGTCAGGGTGGAGAACACGGCGCAGACGATCCCGATGGCGCCGACCGGACCCAGCGCCCGGTTGTTCGTCAGATCACTGAGGAGCAGCGCGAGCAGCCCGAGGGCGACGGTCGCCGCGCTCGCCGTGATGGCCCCCGCCGAACGCCGGAGGGCGGCGAGGGCGGCGGTCGCCCGGTCGACGCCCCGGGTGAGTTCCTCCCGGAACCGGGCGGTGAGCAGCAGCGCGTAGTCGGTGGACGCGCCGATGACGAGGATCGAGAGGATGCCCTGCACCTGGCCGTCGACGCGTACGACGCCGTGGTCGGCGAGTACGTACACGATCGCGCAGGCGAGCCCGAGGGCGAAGACTGCGCTGAGGATGATCAGGAAGGGCAGCAGCAGGCTGCGGTAGACCAGCAGCAGGATGACGAGTACGGCTACGAGGGCCACGCCGAGGAGCAGGCCGTCGATGCCGCCGAAGGCGTCCTTCAGGTCCGCCTGGGCCGCCGCCGGCCCGGCGATGCCCACCGTGGTGCCGGACACGGACCGGGCCGCCTCGCGCACCCGGTCGAGCGTGTCGGGCAGGGCGTCACCGAGGCCCGATTCGAGCTGGACGATGCCTTCGAGCGCCCGGCCGTCCTCGGAGGGGAGCGCGGGGGTGGGGGTTCCCTCGACACCGGGCGTACCCCGGAGCGACGCGAGCGCGCGAGTGGCGGCGTCGGCCGATCCGTCCGGGAGCGCGCCGTCGGCGCCGGTCCAGACGACGATGGCGGGCACGGTGCCGGACTTCTGGAACGCCTTCTGCTCCTCGGAGACCTCGGTCGACTCGGCGCTGCGCGGGAGGAAAGCGGCCTGGTCGTTGGTGGAGACCTCGCCGAGCTTCCCGGCGTAGGGGCCGAACACTCCCCCGATGCCGAGCCAGACGAGTACGAGTACTGCGGGCACCAGCCATCGGAGGGTGCGGTGCCGTGGTGCGGACGTCATTGGTTCCCCAGGAGTCGGCGTGTTCGTGACGACGGAACGTGTTGCGAGGTTTTCGCTTCGAGGCGACAGGGCTCGCGTCGAGGCGGTGTTGCGGAGCGGGGCGGTGCGGTGGGACGGAGGTACGAGGCCGTGCGGAGAGAGACGGAGGTACGAGGAGAGTGTGGTGCGACGCGGCCACGCCGTGCGGCGGGACACGTTCCCCGGATCGCTCCGCGTATGGCGGCCGACACACGGCAGGTATATCTCTCAACGATCAACTATCTCAATCATCGAGAGATATTACCCTGGACACATGCGCAGCACAGAGGGCGGCCCGGACACCGGCGCGGACGACGATTCGGCCGGGCTCCAGAGTTTCGCCGTGCTGCTGCGGCGGATGAACAGCGAGTTCAACCGCATCGCACATGAATTCGCCCATGAGCAGGACCTCCATCCGACGGATGTGCAGGCGCTCATCGCGATCCTCGACGCGGATCAGCAGGAACCCGGCACCGCCATGACACCGGGGCGGCTGCGGGAGCAGCTGAACCTGACCTCGGGCGCGGTGACGGCCTGTCTCGACCGACTGGAACGGACCGGTCACATCCGGCGCGTCCGTGACAACGGCGACCGCAGAGTGGTGCATCTCCACTACGCGTCGGCGGCGATGGCGGTGGCCCGCGACTTCTTCCGGCCGCTGGCCGAGAGCACCCGGGCTGCGCGGGACCAGCTCGACGCCACGGAGCTGCGCACGGTGGCCCGTTTCCTCGAAGCGATGAACGACGAACTCACTCAGGTCCGCCGGGCACGAAGATGATCACTCTCGGAGATGATCACCGTTCGCCACGGCCACCGGGGAATCGTGAACTCCCCGGTGGCGCGGCCCGCAGGTGACGGCTGCCGGACTCCGGCCCCGATGGCGCCCTGACCGGACCTCTGTCAGAGCGCCCGCAGTCCGTCGATGACCTCGCGCAGGATGCGCGCGTCGGGCAGCTGCGCCGGCGGGACGGGACGGCTGACCGTCACATGGCCGCCCTCCAGCAGGTCACCCAGGAGCACCCGTACCACTCCCACCGGGAGGTCTGCGTCGGCGGCGAGTTCCGCGACCGACTGGGTCTCGTCCTGGCACAGCGCGAGCAGCGCCCTGTGCTCGGGACCGAGCATCGTCTCGGCCTCGCGGTCGGACGCGTCGTCGACGACGACCAGAGCGATGAGGTCGAACCGCACCCCGCTCGGACCCGGTTTCGTACGCCCGCCGGTGACGGCGTACGGACGTACCAGCGGTCCCGCGTCCGCGTCGTACCACTGGCTTCCGCGCAGGGCGTCCGCGCCGGCGCCCATCTCCCGGTCCCGGTAGGGGTCGTGGATCTCGTAGAGGTCCCGGCCGCCGTAGGGCACTTCGGGGTCGTCGGACATTCGCACCGTGTTCCTCCCCGCCCCTCAGCCCGCGGCGGGGGGCTGAGCGAGCCGTGCCGGTGAGCCGAGGTGCTCGCCGACCCGCTTGACGAGGCGCGCCATCTCGTACGCGACCAGGCCGATGTCCGCGACGGCGTCGCTCAGCACAGCCAGACAGGAGCCTTCCCCGGCCGCCACGACGAAGAGGAATCCGTCGTCCATCTCCACCATCGTCTGGCGCACCCCGCCCGCCCCGAAGTGACGTCCTGCGCCCTTGGCCAGGCTGTGGAAGCCGGAGGCGACGGCGGCCAGGTGTTCGGCGTCCTCGCGGCTGAGCACGCTGGACGCGCCGACCGCCAGTCCGTCGCCGGAGAGGACGACGGCGTGCCGTACCTCCGCGACCCGCTTCACCAGATCGTCCAGCAGCCAGTCGAGTTCGCCCGAGCGGTGGTTCAATTCCGTCCTCACGTTCGCGATCATCCGGGGTCTCCTACGTCGATGGGGTGGGCCGCCCTTCGCGTGCGGTAGGCGCTCAGCGCGCCGCCGCGCCACGTCGCTGCCGCACCAGCCCCGTCACGATCAGCGCCACCGTCAGCGCGCCGGTGGCCAGCAGCTGGTCACGGGTGTCGGGCTGGCGGAGCATCAGCACGAAGATTCCGGCCATCGCCAGCAGCGCGGCCACCGTCGCCACCGGGAACAGCCACATCCGCACCACCAGCTTCTGGGGCTCCTCGCGCTCGGTGCGCCCGCGCAGGACCAGCTGGGAGAGGGCGATGAACACCCACACCACCAGGATCACCGCGCCGATCATGTTGAGCAGCCACGGGAAGACGTCGTCCGGCCGCCAGTAACTCAGCAGCACGCAGAGGAAGCCGAAGACCGAGGAGGCCAGTACCGCGTTGCGCGGCACCCCGGACGAGATCCGGCCGAGCACCGTCGGGCCCTGACCGCGGGCCACCAGCGAACCCGCCATCCGCGAGGCACCGTAGATGTTGGCGTTCATCGCGGAGAGCAGCGCCACCAGGATCACCACGTCCATGATCCGGCCCGCCGCCGGGATGCCCAGGTGGTCGAGAGTCGCGACGTACGGGCCCTTCTCCACGACCTTCGGGTCGTCCCACGGCACCAGCACCACGATGACCGCCATCGACCCGACGTAGAAGAGCGCGATCCGCCACATCGCCGTACGGACCGCCTTCGCGACCCCGCGCACCGGGTTCTCCGATTCGGCCGCCGCGATGGTGACCGTCTCCAGACCGCCGTACGCGAAGACGGAGGCCAGCAGTCCGATGATGAACCCGTTCGCCCCGTGCGGCAGGAAACCGCCGTCACCGGTGAGGTTGGCCGAGCCCGGGGCGTCCACGTCGGGCAGCACCCCGGTGATCGCCAGCACCCCGAGGACCAGGAAGAGCGAGATGGCGCCGACCTTCAGCGCGGCGAACCAGAACTCGAACTCGCCGAAGTTCCGCACCGCGGCCAGGTTGGTGCCCAGGAACGCGGCCATGAAGAGCGCCACCCACATCCACTGCGGGGTGCCCGGGAGCCAGCCCGTCACGATGTCCGCCGCACCGATCCCCTCCAGCCCGACCGCGACCGAGAGCAGCACCCAGAACGACCAGCCCGCGGTGAACCCGGCCCACGGACCGAGCGCCCGTTCGGCGTGCACCGAGAAGGAGCCGGACGCCGGGTGGGCGGCCGACATCTCGCCGAGCATCCGCATCACGAGCATGACCAGCAGCCCGGACACCGCGTAGGCGATGACGATGGAGGGGCCCGCCGAGGCGATGCCCGCCCCGGAGCCGACGAAGAGTCCGGCGCCGATGACCCCGCCGAGCGCGATCATCGACAGATGGCGCTGCCGGAGGCCGTTGCCGAGCGAGGAGCCGTCCGCGGCGGGGGCCGGGGCTTCGGCCGGGGCGGGGGACCCGGGGGCGGCCGGCGGGCCGGCGGTGGGGGAGGGCGTGCGGGTGCGGGGCATCGACGAGCTCAGTTCGGTCGGCGGGCCCTGGGGCGGGACCGCGAGGGCGTTCGAGCCGCTGGCCGGGAAGGTTCCTGGCCGGGTGGGGGTGCGACCCGTCGGACGCCTCAATCTGAGCGGATGTACCGCTCATCGGGCAGATCTGTCCGCAATACGGTCACCAGGTCCGCACACCGCGCACACCCGACCTGCCCCGGGCCGCCCTCCCGGGCGGTGGTGACGCCGGATCAGCGCCCCGTCGCCGGCCTCCGCCGCGCCCTGATCTCGCGTACCCACGCGACCAGCAGTACCAGAACCGTCGCCCCCGCCGACCAGAGCACCTGCCCGCGTGCGGAGTCGTCGCCGAGCATCAGCACCAGCACCGCGAACAGGGCCGCCAGCGTCAGCCAGGTCAGGTACGGGTGGCACCACATCCGCAGCACCGGCCCCCGCTCCGGCCCCGACGCGGCGGCCTCCCGGTCGATGCGCGGTCGCAGCCGCAGCTGGGACAGGGCGATCAGCGCCCAGACGAACAGCAGCACCGCCCCGACCGAGTTCAGCAGATGGAGGAAGACGGTGTCCGGCCACTCCAGATTGAGAAGTACGGAGACGAAGCCGAAGGCCACCGACGCGAGCACCGCCCGGCGCGGCACCCCGCCACCGCGCTTCGACACCCCCGAAACCTTGAGCAGTCCGCGCGGCGCCTCGCCCCGCTCGGCGAGCGAGAAGATCATCCGCGAGGAGCCGTAGAGGTTCGCGTTGAGCGCGGAGAGCAGCGCCACGAAGATCACGACGTTCATGATCTGCCCGGCGGCCGGCACCCCGATCGAGTCCAGCACCGTCACGTACGGGCTCAGCCCCGCCTGCTGCGCGGTCCAGGGCAGCACCGTCACGATCACCAGCATCGAGCCGACGTAGAAGAAGAGGATGCGCACCACCGCGCTGCGCACCGCCCTTCCCACCGCGCGCGCCGGATCGTCGGTCTCGGCGGCGGCGATGGTGAGGACCTCAAGTCCACCGAAGGCGAAGACCACCGTCAGCACCCCGGACACCACCCCGCTCCAGCCGTTCGGCAGGAACCCGCCCCGGCCCGTGAGGTTCGTCAGGCCCACCGGATCGGTGTCCGGCAGCAGCCCGAAGACAGCGAGCGTGCCCAGCACCAGGAAGGCCACGATCGCGCACACCTTCAGCGCGGCGAACCAGAACTCGAACTCGCCGAAGTTCTTCACCGCGGTGAGGTTGGCCGTCGTGAAGACCACCATGAAGACCAGCACCCACGCCCACGGCTCGACGGCCGGCACCCAGCCGTGCGCGATCCGCGCCGCCGCCGTCGCCTCCACGGCCAGCACCACCACCAGCAGGAACCAGTAGAGCCAGCCCACACTGAACCCCGCCCAGCGCCCCAGCGCGCGTTCCGCGTGCACGGAGAAGGAGCCCGAGGCGGGCATCGCCGCCGACATCTCCCCGAGCATCCGCATCACCAGCATCGCCAGGGCGCCCGCGACCAGGTACGACACGATGATGGCCGGTCCCGCGACCGCGATCCCGGCGCCCGAACCGACGAACAGCCCCGCCCCGATCACCCCGCCCAGGCCGAGCATCGTCAGATGCCGTTGCTTGAGCCCGTGGGCGAGCGGCTCGGCGGGGGTGGGGGGTGGTGGTGCGTCGCGCATGGGGGGTCAGACCGCTCTGAGTCGATTTAGTGGGGAACCAACAGCGTCTCACGGGGCGAGACAGGGCCGGGAAGGACGTCTGCGCTGCACGAGCCGGAGTGATGAGGCTCACGCCGAGGCGTGGTTGCCTGCGCGTCTTTGTGTGAACCCCACCAACTCGCGGTCGGCGCCTTTGTGGGCGGCACACGGTGATCAGCGCCGTGCCCTTCGACTAACGTCAGCCGCAGGCTCGCCTTTTCGGCTCCTGCCCGCCCTCACGTCCGTCGCCCCACCCTCACCCGCGGAGTCCCGATGAGCACTGCTGCAGCCCCCGTCCGTACCGGAGTGGTCCTCGCCGACCTGCTGCCCGCGGTCCGCAACCGCGCCGCCGTCGACGCCGCCCTCGTCCTGGGCGGCGCCGCCCTCACCGGTCTTGCCGCGCAGATATCGGTCCCGATCCCCGGCTCCCCGGTTCCCGTCACGGGCCAGACGTTCGCCGCGCTCCTCATCGGCAGCGCGCTCGGCGCCCGCCGCGGCTTCCTCTCGATGGCGCTGTACGCGGTCGTCGGCATGGCGGGCGTGCCGTGGTTCTCCGGCGGTACCTCCGGCGCGGGCGGCGCCAGCTTCGGCTACATCCTCGGCATGCTGCTCGCCGCGACCGTCGTGGGCGCCCTCGCCCGCCGGGGCGGCGACCGCTCCGTGCTGCGTACCGCGGGCACCATGGTGGTCGGCTCCGCGCTCACCTACGCGGTCGGTGTCCCCTACCTCGCCCTCTCCACCGGCATGTCCGCGAGCGCCGCCATCGCCGCGGGGCTGACGCCCTTCCTCATCGGCGACGCTGTGAAGGCCCTGCTGGCTATGGGCGCGCTGCCCGCCTCCTGGAAGCTGCTGGGCCGTCGCGGCTGAGCTTTTCCGTACGACCCCGAAAGGCCCACCGGACGCGTTCCGGCGGGCCTTTCGCGCTGTTCCGGCGGGCCTTTCACGTTGCTTCGTACGGGTGCTGGTCAGTCCTCCGTCGCCGCCCGGCCCGCGCGCCGCTCCCGTACCAGCGACACCGCGACCACCACCGCCGCGACCAGCAGCGACAGCAGCACCTGCTCGCGGCCCGCGTCGTCGGTCAGCATGTAGACGAGGACGAACGAGATCATCGCGATCGTCGCCCAGGTCAGATACGGGAAGAGCCACATCCGCACGGCCGGTCCCTCCCGGGACTCGCGCTCGATCATGGGGCGCATCCGCAGCTGCGTGAAGCAGATGACCAGCCAGACGAAGAGCGCCACCGCACCCGAGGAGTTCAGCAGGAAGGCGAAGACGGTGTCCGGCCACTGGTAGTTGAAGAAGACCGCCACGAAGCCGAAGACGACCGAGGAGAGGATCGCCGCCCGCGGGACGCCCCGCTCGTTCACCCGGGTGAAGGCCCGGGGCGCGTCGCCCCGGCCGCCGAGCGAGTACGCCATCCGGGAGGCCGTGTAGAGGCCGGAGTTGAGGCAGGACAGCACGGCGGTCAGCACGATGACGTCCATCACCTGCCCGGCGTGCGGGATGCCGATGGAGTCGAGCGCGGCGACGTAACTGCCCTTCTCCACGATCGACGGGTCGTTCCAGGGCAGTAGCGTCAGCACCACGAAGATCGAGCCCAGGTAGAAGACGGCGATCCGCCAGATGACGCTGTTGGTCGCCTTCGAGACGGCACGCCGGGGGTCCGAGGACTCACCGGCGGCGAGCGTGACGATCTCGCTGCCCATGAAGGAGAAGACCACCATCAGCACCCCGGTGAGGATCGCCCCCGGCCCCTTCGGCAGGAAGCCGCCGCTGTCGGTGAGATGGGCGAACCCGGAACCCGCGTTGTCGGAGCCGGGGAGCACCCCGAAGACCGCGAGCAGCCCGACGATCACGAAGGCGCCGATGGCGACGACCTTGATCCCGGCGAACCAGAACTCGAACTCGCCGTAACTGCCGACCGAGATCAGGTTCGTGGCGGTCAGCACGGACATCACGATCAGCGCCCACCCCCACTGCGGTACGGCCGGCAACCAGCTCTCCAGGATCGCGGCGCCCGCCGTGGCCTCCACGGCGAGCACCACCACCCAGAAGAACCAGTACAGCCAGCCGATGGAGAAGCCGGCCCACCGTCCGAGCGCCTGGTCGGCGTAGGCGGAGAAGCTGCCCGAGCTGGGCCGCGCGGCGGCCATCTCGCCGAGCATCCGCATCACCAGCACCACCATCGTGCCGACCAGGGCGTACGAGACGAGGATCGCGGGACCGGCGGCGGCGATGCCCGCACCGGAACCCACGAAGAGGCCCGCGCCGATCACCCCGCCGATGGCGATCATCGAGAGGTGCCGGTTCTTGAGCCCGGCCTTCAGTTCACCCCCGGAGCCCCCGGAGCCCCCGGAGCCCCCGGAGCCCCCGGAGTGGCCCGGACCGCCCGGGTCGTCGGCCCCGCCGGGCTCGCCGCCCGGTTCCGTCACTGCCGTTCCCGACGTCATGGCTGGAGTCCTCACGTAACGGCCTTCGTGCGGCCTTCGTACGGTTGGTCCGGGCGGCCCGCGACGGACCGCCCTGCCCGAGCCGGGACCGCGTGCGTCCACGGTCCCCGCAGGTCCGCGGCGGTACGAGTGGTGTCCCGGCCCGCGACCCCGCGAAGGGCTCCGACCCCGCTGACGGCTACCCTGCCGCGCTCGTGCCACACTTTCCGGCATGCGCGTGTACCTCGGATCGGACCATGCCGGCTACGAACTCAAGAACCACCTCGTCGAGTGGCTGACGGCCCACGGCCATGAGGCCGTCGACTGTGGACCCCACATCTACGACGCCCAGGACGACTACCCGCCGTTCTGCCTCCGCGCCGCCGAGAAGACGGCCGCGGACCCGGACAGCCTCGGCGTCGTGATCGGCGGCTCCGGCAACGGCGAGCAGATCGCCGCCAACAAGGTCAAGGGCGTCCGTGCGGCGCTGGCCTGGAGCGAGCAGACCGCCGCCCTCGGCCGCGAGCACAACAACGCCAACGTGGTGGCCATCGGCGGCCGGATGCACTCCGAGGAGGAGTCCACCAAGTTCGTCGAGATCTTCCTCAGCACGCCGTACTCGAACGAGGAGCGCCACACCCGGCGCATCGAGATGCTCTCGGCGTACGAGGAGACCGGCGCACTCCCGCCGATCCCCGCCCACCACCCGCAGCAGGGCTGACCCCAGCCGCCCCGCACCCGCCGACCGCCCAACGTGCCGCCAGGGCCCGGGTCGTGTGGGGGAGGAAGTCCCGCCGGTCACACCCCAGGGCGGACGGCGCCACTTCCCCCCACCACGCCCCGCCCGGCGGCACGGCCCGTTCCGCCCGCCGTCGCGCGCCGGCCATATCGCCCGTCAGGAGAGTCCGTGCCCGAGGGCCACACGATCCACCGCCTCGCCGCCGACCACCACGAGCGGTTCGCCGGGCGCCCGGTGCGCGTCAGCAGCCCGCAGGGAAAGTTCTCCGACAGCGCGGCACTGCTCGACGGCCGGGTGCTCGACGCCGTCGACGCCCACGGCAAGCACCTCTTCCTCGGCTTCGGCGCCACCGGCTGGGTCCACATCCACCTCGGCCTCTTCGGGAAGCTCGGCTTCGGTACCGTCCCGGCCCCGCCGCCCACCGACACCGTCCGCCTCCGACTGCGCGGCGAGGACCACTACGCCGATCTGCGGGGCCCCACCACCTGCGCCCTCATCACCGAGCCCGAGAAGCGGGCGATACACGAGCGCCTCGGCCCGGACCCGCTGCGTACCGACGAGGACGGGACACGCGCCTGGCAGCGGATCTCCCGCAGCCGGATCACCGTCGCCGCCCTGCTGATGGACCAGAAGGTCGTCTCCGGCGTCGGCAACGTCTACCGCGCCGAGGTTCTCTTCCGCCACGGCATCGACCCGTACCGCCCCGGCAAGGACCTCACCCGCGACGAGTGGGACGCGATCTGGGCCGACCTCGTCCTGCTGATGCGCGAGGGCGTACGGAACAACCGGATCGACACCGTTCGCCCCGAGCACCTGCCCGAGGCGATGGGCCGACCGCCCCGCGTCGACGACCACGGCGGCGAGGTCTACGTCTACCGGCGCGACCGGCGGCCCTGCCACGTCTGCGGGACCGACATCCGCACCGCCGAACTGGCCGCCCGCAACCTCTTCTGGTGCCCCACCTGCCAGAAGCGCTGACCGCGCCCCGAACCCGCCACCGCCGGGCGTACGGTCCGTGCCCCCGAACCCGCCACCGCCGGGCGTACGCCGGGGCTCGCGTATCCCGGTCCACGCGTTTCCACCCCGTCGAAAGCATGTTCGCGCACGGTCGTCCGCGGTGCCCCGTGCGAGGAGCCCGGGGCCGTCCGGTTCCGAGGTCGTACGCCCCGCCTACCAGCGTCTCCACCGGCGGGGCGACCCTATTTCGTACCTCTCCCCGCAGGGGTCCCCCTGCACGGGGAGCCGTTCGGTCGATAAGGTCCCGACAATGGCCTCTCGCGACGGAGTGAACGCGTACATGGCCCGGTGGCGGCGAACCGCACACCGGGCCCGCATCGCGCTGCGCCGGTCCGGGGTCGACTACTTCCGCGGCGACGGGGCCGACTGGATAGCCTTCGCGGGCCTGTTGCTGACGATTCCCGCCATCACGGTGGCCACCATGTGGAACCCGGAATGGTTCTCGCCCACGGCCCTCGTGCTGCCGATCGTCGCCGGCGGCCTGCTGCTCCGCCCTTCCAGCCTGCTCACCCTGTACGCGGTCGCTGCAGGCGCCCTGATCGTCGAGTCCTTCACCCTCGGCACGGCCCCGGCCGACGTCACGGTCACCCCGGGCAATGTGCTCGTGGTCGGAGCCTGCGGCTTCTTCGGGCTGGTGCTCGCCCAGTTCCGGGCCCGGGTCGGAGTGCCCTGGCGGCGCGGCGGCACCATGCTCTTCGACCTGCGCGAACGCATCCGGGTCCAGAGCGCGCTGCCCCGGCTGCCGAAGGGCTGGCACTGCGAGATGTCGCTGCGGCCCGCCGGGGGCCAGTCCTTCTCGGGCGACTTCGTCGTCGCGGCGCGCACCCACGGCGGACGCACGCTGGAGGTCGTCCTCACCGACGTCTCCGGCAAGGGCATGGACGCCGGCTCCCGCGCCCTGCTGCTCTCCGGCGCCTTCGGCGGCCTCCTCGGCTCACTGCCCCCGCACGGCTTCCTGCCCGCGGCCAACGGCTACCTGCTGCGCCAGGACTGGGACGAGGGGTTCGCCACCTCGATCCACCTGGTGCTGGACCTGGAGACCGGCGACTACGAGATCCTCTCGGCAGGCCACCCGCCCGCCCTCCAGCTGAACTCCGCGACCGGGCAGTGGGAGGAGAAGGCCGCCGAGGGACCGCTGCTCGGCGTCTACGGCGGAGCGGAGTTCGACGCGGTCAAGGGCTCACTGGCCGCCGGCGACGTGCTGATGCTCTTCACGGACGGCTTGGTCGAAGCGTCGGACCGGGACATCGCCGACGGCATCGACCGGCTGACCGGCGAGGCCGACCGGTACGTCACGACCAGTTTCGAGGGCGCGGCCTGGCATCTGATCGAGGCGTGCGCGAAGGACGTCAACGACGACCGCGCGCTGCTCCTGCTCTCCCGCCGGACCTGAGCCGCCCGCACGGGACACCCCGTACGGGACTCCCGTCAGAGCGGGCTCTCGTCCCGCACCGCCCGGCCGGACTTCCCGCCGGGCAGCGCGCGCGCCAGCCAGGAGGAGCGGCTCGCGGCGAGCGGCGCGAGGACCGCGAGCACCAGGACGTACCCGGCGATGAACGGCGAGAGCTGTCCGTCGAGCCCGGCGGCCGCGGCCATGGTCGCGAGGATCAGCGCGAACTCGCCCCTGGCCAGCAGGGTGCTGGCGATGTTCGCGACGGCGAGGGGGCCGAAACCGTACACCTTCGCGGTGGCCAGCCCGGCGAACACGTTCATCACGGCGGTCACGGCGACGGCCGCCAGCACCGGCCACACGACGCTGGGCAGGTCGCCCGGGTCGATCGAGAGGCCGAAGGCGAAGAAGAAGATCGCGCCGAACGCGTCCCGCAACGGGCTGACCAGCCCCCGGATGCGTCTCCCCGAGCTGGTGCCGCCGAGCGTCAGGCCGACCATGAAGGCGCCGATGGCGTCGGCGACGCCGAACCACTCGGAGACCCCGGCGACGAAGACGGCCACACCGAGGAAGGAGATCACCAGGAGCTCGTCGTTCTCGGTGCGGATCAGCCGGGAGACGGCGCGGGTGCCGAAGCGGGCCACCAGCGCGAGAACCACGAGGAAGCCGAACGCCTTCCCGCCGTCCAGCAGGGCCGCGCCCAGGCTGTCCGCCCCGGACAGGACGGGCTGGAGCGCGGCGAGGTAGAGAGCCAGGAACACGTCCTCGACGACGATGATGCCGAGGATCGGCCTGGTCTCCGGATTTCCGAGTCTCCCGAGGTCCACGAGCACCTTGGTGACGATCGCCGAGGACGAGATGCCGAGCACTCCGGCGAGCACCAGTGCCTCCGAGGCCCCCCAGCCCAGCGCGTAACCGAAACCGAGACCACCGCCGACGTTCAGGGCCAGGTAGACGCCGCCGGCGATCATCATCTTGCGCCCGCCGGTCCGGAGATCGTCGAGGTGGAACTCCAGGCCGAGGTAGAAGAGCAGCAGCACCAGGCCGAGGGCCGCGAGCATTTCCAGGTCGTGCGGGTCGGCCACCAGCACGATGCCCGGCGTGTGCGGGCCCAGGAGCATCCCGGCCAGGATGAACAGCGGGATGGTCGGCAGCCCGATCCTGGCCCCGGCCCGTGCGAGCACGGCGGCGGCCAGGAAGGCGCCTCCCATCGCGATGAGCGTGTCGGCGTGTCCGATGAGCCCGCTCCTCCGGTAGGTCGACAAGTCGAGACGGAAGGCAAAGAAGGAGTCAAGAATTCTCGCTATGGACGTTACCGAACGCTCCTCGTCCCGGACGGCGTCCACGAGCGGACGGGCGGCAGACCGGCCCGGAAGCCGTCCGGACGGAGGTGCGGAGGGCCGCGGGGCAAGTGTGGCGGGACCGGTCGGGGCTGTCTGTCCGCAGCCGGGCGCCCGGTCGTAAGGTCGGCCCATGCCGGAGCCCCTGTTGACCCTGACCGAGGTGGAGGCGCTCGCCCGCGCCGCACACGCCACCCAGACCGACAAGGCGGGCCGCCCGTACGCCGGGCACCTGGCGGCCGTCGCCGAAGGGGTACGGGCAGCGGGCGGCAGCACCGAACAGATCGCCGCCGCCTGGCTGCACGACTCCGTCGAGGACGGGGTGCTGAGCCGGGAGTGGCTGGACGGCGCGGCGCTCGACCCGCACGTCAAGGAGTTGGTGCTGGCCCTCACCCGGGGCAAGGGCGAGGAGCCCGCCGCGTACACCGCGAGGATTCTCGCCACCCCGGGGGCCTTGCTGATCAAGAGGGCGGACCTCGCCCACAACACGGATCCGGCCCGCCTGGCGGTGCTGGACCCGGCCACCCGTGATCGGCTGACCGAGAAATATGCCCAGGTGCGGCGACTTCTGGGTCTCCAAGTCGACGAATCGTCTCTGGACCGAATGAATTCGGCCAACCCTGGCCCGAACTGAGACCGGCACGGCCGACTGGAGACCTCCGGGGCCGGGTGGCGGAGACCTCCCGGGCGGCGACACCGGTCCTCTTCCCCGGGGGTGGGCCCGGCGATCCCGAGGGCTCCCGCGGGCCGGTGGCCGGTACGTGGCGCCCTCGCGGGAGGACGGGCCGGTGGGGTGGACCGGTACGGGTCAGCCGGCCGCCGCGCGGGCCGGTGATTCGTCCGCAGGGCCGGGCCGGCCGGCGGCGGAGGTCCGGCGGAAGGCCCAGTCCATGTCCGGCTCGGTCGCGAACCGCATCGCCCTGCGGACCGGCGGGGTGCACAGCAACGTCACGGCCGAGGCCGCGATCACGGAGACGAGCACCAGTCCGGCGGGGCCGGAGAGCCAGGCGTTGTCGTCGATGACTCCCGCGTACTCGGCGCCCCGGATCAGGAAGCCGTGCAGCAGGTACCCGCAGATCGTTCCGGCGCCCAGCGTCGTGAACCACGTCGTCCGGGCAGGCACCCAGGACAGGAATCCGGCGGTGAGCAGCAGCGCGCACCCGAACATCAGCAGCGTCATCATGACGCCGGACCACCAGGGCGCGCCGATCTCCTGGGCGCTGCCGCTGCGGTAGAACCAGTCGAGCCTCATGTGCGGGGCCACCGCGTACGCGAAGACCAGCGCCCCGGCGAACAGCGGCAGCGAGAGCAGCCGTACCTCGCGTCGGCGCACCCACTCGAAATGCTCGGGGCGGGCCATCACGCCCAGCACGAAGAACGGCAGGAACTGCAGGACGCGTTGCAGGTCCAGATCGTCTCCGATGCCGGGGCAGACCGAGGCGAGAGCGGCCACGACCAGGGCGACGGGGAGCGGGTGGCGGAGCGTCCGCCAGAGCGGGGTGGTGAGCCGCCAGATGAGCAGCGCGGCCAGGAACCAGGTCAGGAAGAGCGGGTCGAGCAGGGTGATGGGCGCGTCCGGCTCTCCGCCCGCGTACCGCCTGAACAGCGAATAGGCCGTCTCGAAGACCACATAGGGGACCGCGACCCCGGTGACGAGCCGCTTCATCCTGGCCGCACTCGCGTCGAAGGACCGGGAGAAGTATCCGGAGACCAGGATGAACGCGGGCATGTGGAACGTGTAGATGATCATGTACAGCGCGCGGGCCGCCCGGCTGTCGCCCATCACCGGTTCCCAGGAGTGCGCCACGGCGACGAGCACGATGGCCAGATACTTCACGTTGTCGAAGTACGGATCGCGCTTCTTGGCCGCCGGAGCGGGCCCCGCGGGCGTCGGGCCGGGTGCCGGGGGAGCCTTGGCGGCGGTCGCCGCGGTTCTCTGTCCGGGCTCCGGGTCCAGGGCCTCCGGCGGGAGCGTGGTCCGCTGTGTACGACTCGGAGCAGGAAGCATTCGAAAAACCTAAACCTGTCTTTCGCTTTTCGTGAAGCGCATCGGAAGCCTCGCGCCTGCCCGCCAATTCGACGCCGAAACCGCTGAGTTATGTCCCGCTATGCCGGTTGGATTCACTATCAAACGGGGCAAATCGCCTCGGAATTGAGATACGTGAATTAGGGCACTCTCCCCCCGTCGGGTCGAATGCGTGTGGCCTGTGAGGAGTGGGTGAATTCTTGTTGTGCGTACTCCGCGCCCACCCCGGAGCGACGCGTGGCGGCCCGGGACCGCCGGAGGACGCTTCTGGGCGGGCGGGGCGCGGGCACCGCCCCGCCTCCACGCCTTCGGCTTCGGGAGGCTCCGAGGGGGCACGGACGGCGTGAGTGGCGAAAATCAGCCAGGTCGATCCGTCAGCAGTCGTCGCCTTCACGGGAGTTGATGGCACGATGGAGTGAACGGAGGGCGCGCGACGGAGCACGCCCCCCGGGCCGGCAAGGCGGACCGACCTAGGGTGTGAGCAGTCGTGGCCATTTCACTGTCTGTGGTGCTGATGTTGGCGATCATCCTGGTGGTGCTGATCCGTGGCGGGTCCATCAAGGCCGGGCCGGCGATCGTCGCGATCCTTTTCGGGTTCTTCCTGGCGTCGACGGGCATGGCGCCCTCGATCAACAGGTTCATGAACTCGATAGCGGACACGATCAACCAGATCAGCTTCTGAGACGGGCGGCGGGACTTCCGGCGGGGGGCACGCGCCCCCGCCGGCCCGTCCCGCTCGAAGTGCGAGGGCCTCAGCGACGAGGATGCGCACCGTTCGG
>NZ_JBSFVR010000051.1:0-29483 GCF_053592415.1 Streptomyces sp. NPDC002690
CGCGAGGATCCTCGCGCGGCCCGCTCCCGCTGCGCGTTCCGGCGGCGCGGCGGACATCATCCCGAGTTCACATGCATAAACGGTAATCATGTACACGTCCTTGACGTGTACATGGCATCCAATTACCGTCCATGGAAGGCAGCGGCTCCGCCTGAACCGACCCCCCACACCGCCAGGCCGGTTCACGGACGCGAACCCACGCTGCCACACGGCGGCACGGACAGAAAGAGCACCGCACCGCCGGCTCCAACCGGTTCATCCCAGATCCTCCCCCCACGGCCCCCACCGCGCGTCAGCCGCGGCGGGCCGGTCAGCCTGGAGACGAAACGATGCAATGGAAGCCCCTGATCGCAAGCGTCGGTGTGCTCGCCGGGACGGTGGTCGCCCTGTCCGGCACCACCGCCCAAGGCGCCACCTCCCCCACCGCCTTACCGCTCCCCGCGGGAGCGAGCAACACCGCAGGAGCGAGCAACACCGCGGGAGCGAGCAACACCGCCGCCCTCGTGGCCGGCGCGCTGTACGCGGCGCCGGGCGGCAGCGCCGGCGCGGCAGGCACGGAGTCGGCCCCCACGACCCTGGCCTCGGCCCTCTCCCGCGTGACCTCCGGCGGGACCATCTATCTGCGCGGCGGCACCTACGCGTCCGCCCAGACGATCACCATCCCGCAGGGTGACGACGGCACGGCGAGCGCCCTCACCACGCTCGCCGCCTATCCGGGCGAGTCCCCGGTGCTGAACTTCTCCGCGCAGGCCGAGGAAACGACCAACCGGGGCCTCGCTCTGAACGCCTCGTACTGGCACGTCAGCGGCATCACGGTCGAACACGCCGGCGACAACGGCATCTTCGTCGGCGGCAGCCACAACGTCATCGAGCACACCGTGACCCGCTTCAACCACGACTCGGGGCTCCAGCTCTCGCGGATCGCGTCCGACACCCCCGAGGACGAGTGGCCGTCCGACAACCTGATCCTGAGCTCGGAATCGCACGACAACGCCGACTCCGACGGTGAGGACGCCGACGGCTTCGCGGCGAAGCTGACCGTCGGCCCCGGGAACGTCTTCCGGTACGACGTGTCCCACCACAACATCGACGACGGCTGGGACCTCTACACGAAGACCGACACGGGCCCCATCGGCCCTGTGACCATCGAGGACTCGCTCTCGTACGGCAACGGCACCCTCAGCGACGGCACCGTGAACTCGAACGGCGACCGCAACGGGTACAAGCTCGGCGGCAACGACATCCCCGTCGCCCACGTGGTCCGGCGCAGCATCGCGTACGACAACGGCCACCACGGGTTCACCTACAACAGGAACCTCGGCAAGATCGCACTCTCCGACGACGTCAGCATCGACAACGCCGAGCGCAACTTCTCCTTCGACGGCGGCACTTCGGTGTTCCGCGGCAACACCTCCTGCCGCAGCGGCGACGGGTCGAACGACAAGACCGTGGGAGACGTGGACGGCTCGAACCAGTTCTGGTCCGGTACGAACGGCTCCCGGTGCTCCGCGTACAGCGGCGCCCTGGGCTGGTCCTTCGCCTCGGACGGCAGCCTCGTGGTGACCTTCGGCGGCAACCGGGTCACGCCGTAACGGGGCTCTCGTGAAGGCGCCGCGCCCCGTCTCCGCACGCCGTCGCCATGGCGGGGCCGGGACGGGGCGCGCTCGCGGACCCACCCGGCACCCGCCGACCACGCACCGCACACCGGCCGTTGTTGCTTCCGTCACCCTCGGGCAATGAAATGCGCCGGAAACTCGCGCGTGCTCCGTACGTAACGCGCGCCCGCGACTCTCTCCTTCGCCGGAACCCCACGCCGCCCCGAGGAGGGACCCCTCGTGACCCCCGTTCCCCCGACCGCGGCAGGTGTGGCAGGACTCGACACCGGCGACACCGCCTGGCTGCTCGCCGCGACCGCGCTCGTCCTGCTGATGACTCCGGGACTCGCCCTGTTCTACGGCGGCATGGTGCGCGCCAAGAGCGTGCTGAACATGCTGATGATGAGCTTCGTGGCGATCGCTCTGGTCACCGTCGTCTGGCTGACCGCGGGCTACTCGCTCGTCTTCGGCGACGACACCTTCGCGGGGCTCATCGGCGGGGTCGACCACGTGGGGCTCGCGGACATCGGACCCGGCGACCTGACGAACGGCGTGCCCACCCTGCTGTTCGCCACCTTCCATCTGACCTTCGCCATCCTGGCGGCGTCGTTGATCAGCGGGGCGGTGGCGGACCGCATGCGGTTCGCGGCGTGGGTGGCGTTCGTACCGGTCTGGGCCCTTGCCGTATACGTTCCGGTCGCGCACTGGGTCTGGGGGCCGGGTGGGTGGATCACGCGGTCGCTCGGTGCTCTGGACTTCGCCGGGGGCCTCGTGGTGGAGATCGCCTGCGGAGCCTCGGGCCTGGCGCTCGCGCTGGTGCTGGGGCCGCGCATCGGTTTCAAGAAGGAGGCCATGCGTCCGCACAACCTGCCGATGGTGATGTTGGGTGCCGGCCTGCTCTGGTTCGGATGGCTGGGCTTCAACGGCGGTTCGGCCCTGCACGCGGACGGCCTGGCGGCGGGCGCGGTCCTCAACACCCTCGTCGCGGGGTCCACCGGTCTGCTCGGCTGGCTCTTCGTCGAGCAGAAGCGCGACGGGCACCCGACCACCTTCGGCGCGGCGTCGGGAGCGGTCGCCGGGCTGGTGGCGATCACGCCCGCGTGCGGCACGGTCGGGGTGCTGGGCGGTGCGGGAATCGGCCTGGCGGCGGGCGTGGTGTGTTCGTACGCGGTGGCCTGGAAGTTCCGGTTCGACTTCGACGACTCCCTGGACGTGGTGGGGGTCCACTTCGTCGGGGGCGTCGTCGGCACCCTGCTCATCGGGCTGTTCGCCACGTCCACGATGACCGGGGGCCCGGAGGGCCTTCTCCACGGCGGGGGCCCTTCCCTGCTCCTGAAGCAGGCCGTGGCGGTGCTGGTGGTGGCCGCGTACACCTTCCTGGTGACGTACGGGATCGGCCGGGCGATCGACCGGCTGATGGGGCTGCGCGCCTCCAGTGACGACGAACTCACCGGCCTGGACCGGACGGTGCATGCGGAGAGCGCCTACGATCACGGCGTCCAGGGGGCCGCCTCACCGCAGGCGCACCACCCGGCCGCTCCCTCCGCCGCTCGTCCCGCCGATGCCTCCGCCGTTCACCAGAAGGACAGGAATCCGCCCTCATGAAGCTCATCACCGCGGTCGTGAAGCCGCACCGCCTCGACGAGGTGAAGACCGTGCTCCAAGCGCTCGGTGTGCAGGGCCTGACCGTCACCGAGGCCAGCGGTTACGGGCGTCAGCGCGGCCACACCGAGGTGTACCGGGGCGCCGAGTACCGCGTGGACCTGGTGCCCAAGATACGTATCGAGGTCCTCGTGGAGGACGCCGACGCGGACGCGGTCATCGACGCGGTCGTCCGCGCGGCCCGGACCGGCAAGGTCGGCGACGGCAAGGTCTGGGCGGTCCCGGTGGAGAGCGTCGTACGCGTCCGCACCGGCGAGCGGGGCCCGGACGCGCTGTGACCCCGCGACGCGCCGGGCGGGTTCCCGGTCAGTGTGCGGGAGCCTGTGCGACGACGGGGGCCGCGGCACCTTCGAGGACGCCGACGAAGGCCGCGACCGTGCGGCTCATCGCGGTACGGCCGAGACCGAGGTAGCCGCGCGGGTCCACGGCCCGGGGGTCGTCGGCGAGGTGGGCGCGCACCGCGCCGGTCATCGCGGTGTTCAGGGCCGTACCGATGTTGATCTTCGAGATGCCGCCGGTGACGGCCTGCCGCAGCTCCGCGTCGGGTACGCCCGAGGAGCCGTGGAGCACCAGCGGGAGATCCAGCGCCTCGCTCAGCCGTCCCAGCAGTCCGTGGTCGAGGCGTGCCGTGCGGGCGGTCATGGCGTGGGAGCTGCCGACCGCCACCGCGAGGGCGTCGACCCCGGTGGCCTCCACGTACGCGCGCGCCTCGTCCGGGTCCGTCCGCGCACCCGGGGCGTGGGCGTCCAGCGGCTCCTCGCCGTTCTTGCCGCCCACCTGACCGAGCTCCGCCTCCACCCACAACCCGTGCCGGTGTGCCCAGAGCACGGCGGCGCGGGTGGCCGCCACGTTCTCCTCGTACGGCAGCCGGGAGGCGTCGAACATCACCGAGCCGAACCCGCAGTCGGCGGCCTGGTGGAGCAGTGAGGTGCTGTGCACGTGGTCGAGGTGGAGCGCCACGCGAACCTCGGCCTGCCGGGCCGCTTCCGCCGCGGCGCGGGCCAGCGGTCCCGGACGGCCGTGGTGGAACTTCACCGCGTTCTCGCTGATCTGGAGGATGACCGGCGATCCCGCCCGCTCGGCGCCTTCGATGATCGCTTCGGCGTGTTCCAGAGTGATGACGTTGAAGGCCGCGACGGCGCGGTGCTCGGCGGCTGCGGTGGCAACCAGGTCGCCGGTGGCTGCGAGGGGCATGTGCGTGTCTCCGATACGGTGTCGAACGGGGAGTACGGCGGTTACGGCGGTTACGGCAGTTACGGCAGTTACGGCAGTTACGGCGGAACAGCGTGACGGCGAAGAGGGGTTACGGGCGCCCGGTCCGGGTGACCTCGACGCGGCCGGCGAGGTCGCGGTAGGTCTGCGGGTCGAACTCCCCCGCGCGCGGGGCCCGTACGGTCGCGGCGGAGAGCGCCACGGCGTCGGCGAGGAGGTCGGGCCAGGGCGTGCCGTCGGCGAGACCGGCCGCCAGCGCGGCGACCACGGAGTCCCCCGCGCCCGCCGTGTTTCCGGCGATCGGGCCAGGAGGCCGGGCCCGCCACACACCGTCCGGGGTGACGGCCAGCAGCCCGTCCGGTCCGAGCGAGGCGACGACGGCCTCCGCACCGGCGGTGATCAGGGCGGACGCGGCCCGTGCGGGGTCCTCGAAGCCGGTGGCCGAGCGGAGTTCGTCGGCGTTCGGCTTGACCACGGTGGGCCGTGCGGAGAGCCCGGCGGTCAGCACCGGCCCGTCCGCGTCGAGGATCACCGGTACGCCCCGGGCGCGGGCGAGCCGGATCAGCTCGGCGCAGGCGTCCTTCCGCAGCCCCGACGGCAGGCTGCCGGAGATCGTCAGCACCTGGGCCCGCGGGAGGAGTTCGCGTACGGCGGCCCGGACTGTCGCCCACTCGGCGGCGGTCACCTGTGGGCCGGGCTCGTTGAGCATGGTGGTGTCGGTTCCGTCCACGACCGCGACGGTGCGCCGGGTCTCCCCGCCGACCGCCACCGCCACATGGGGGAGGCGCCGCCCGCTCAGGTCGTCCCCGACCACGTCGCCGGTACGGCCGCCGAGCGGCAGGACCGCCGTGGTCGGGCGGCCCAGCGCGTGCAGGACCCGGGAGACGTTGACGCCCTTGCCACCGGCCTGGGCGTGGACCTCGGCCACCCGGTGCGAGGCGTACGGGCGGAAGCCGGGCACGGAGTAGGTGATGTCGAGGGCGGGGTTCGGGGTGAGTGTGACGATCACCGGCTCTTCCTCTCCGGCAGTTCTGCCGCCAGGAGGTCCGACGCGAGCAGCCCCGCGCCCAGGCAGCCCGCCCGGTCGCCCAGTTCCGCGCGGACGAGCGCCGGAACGCGCTGGACGGTGGCCCGTTCGGCCATCCGCTCCCGCAGCGGTACGAGCAACTGGTCACCGGACTCGGCGAGTCCACCCCCCACCACGATCAGCGGCGGGTCCAGCACCGCGCAGGCGACGAGCAGGACGTCGGCGAGGGCCGAGACCGCCTCGGCCCACACCGCCCGGGCCGCCGGGTCTCCGGCCACCGCCCGTCGCGCCACCTCCGCCGCGTCGGTCACCGCGCCCGAAGCGGCATCGGCGTGAGCCCCCGGCCCCGCCCCGTACCGCCGGGACACGGCCGCCGCCGACGCATAGCGCTCGGCGCAGCCCGCGCCACCGCAGGCGCAGCGTTCGCCGTCCGGACGGACCGCGATGTGGCCGATCTCCCCGGAGCGGTGGTGCGCGCCGGGAACGGCCCGTCCGGCGTGGATCAGGGCCGCGGCGATGCCGGTCCCGACCGGCACGAACAGGAAGTCGCGCTCCGCGCGCCCGGCACCGGCCCGGGCTTCGGCGACTCCTCCGGCCCGTACGTCGTGGCTCACCGCGACGGGCAGCCCGGTACGTTCCCCGACGAGCCGGCCGAAGGGGACGTCGTGCCAGCCGATGCTGGTCGAGTGCACGGCCGTACCGGCGGCTTCGTCGACGATGCCCGGGACGGCGAGCCCGACCGCCGAGGCCGGGCAACCGGCCTCGGACGCCTGGCGGCAGAGGTCGTCCACGAAGTCGAGCACCCGGCGCACCACCGATTCCGGGCCGCTCTCCCGCCCCGTGGGCTGCCAGAATTGTTCGCGTACCCGGCCCGTGGGGTCGAGCAGGGCCGCCTTGGTGCCCGTACCGCCGACGTCGACGGCTATCAGGTGCGGGTGGGCCCCCGCGGGCCGGCTCATCGTGGTCAGGCTTCCTGGAGGACCACCGAGCGCGTCAGGTGACGCGGCCGGTCGGGGTCGAGGCCGGCGGCGACCGCACGGGCGACGGCGAGCCGCTGGACGCGGATCAGGTCGGCCAGCGGGTCCAGACCGCTCTCCACCCACCGCGCTCCGGTGGCGCGCAGCTGCTCGGGGAGACCGGCGGGGGCGGTTCCGAACATCCAGGTCGCCGTGGTGTCCGTGGCGATGCTGATCGGACCGTGGCGGTACTCCATGGCCGGGTAGGACTCGGTCCAGGCCAGCGAGGCTTCCTTCATCTTCAGCGCGGCCTCGTTGGCGAGGCCCACGGTCCAGCCCCGTCCGAGGAAGGAGAGCTGGGTGGCGTCGACCAGGCCCTCGGGCAGCGGTTCGGCGAGGGCGGTCTCGGCGTCGGTCACCACGGCGTCGCTGTGCAGCCCCAGATGGGCGCGGAACAGGGTGAGCGCGGTGGTGGCGAACCGCGTCTGCACGACGGACTCCTCGTCCGCGAAGGCGAGTTCGAGGATGTCGTCGGAGACGGCCCGCACCTCGGCGCTGGGCACGGCCGTGACCACGACGGTACGCGTGGTGCCGTGCAGCCGGCCGAGGAGTTCCAGCACCTCCGTGGTGGTGCCGGAGCGGGTGAGGGCGACGACCCGGTCGTAGCGGCGTCCGAAGGGGAACTCCGAGGCGGCGAAGGCGTCGGACTCGCCCAGTCCGTTGCTCTCGCGCAGCACCGCGTAGGCCTGCGCCATGTAGTAGGAGGTGCCGCATCCCACCACGGCGATGCGTTCGCCGTGGGCGGGGAGGGCCTCGGCCCGCGTGGCCGCCAGCTCGGCGGCACGGCGCCAGCAGGCGGGCTGACTGGCGATCTCGGCTTCGACGAAGGTCACGGAGTGCGCTCCTGACTGAGGGACGGGCTGGGGTTCTTGCTGCTGGGGTTCTTGCTGCTGGGGTTCTTGCTGCTGGGGCACGTCCCGGGAGACCGACCCGGGCCACCGACCCGACTGCGCGAGCGGCCGACCGACCGACCGGCCGAACGACCGAACACCGGCCGACCGACCGGCCGAACGACCGAGGAACGGCCGACGAGGGAATGCCCGGCCTCGACCACCCCTCATGCTCGTTCCTGCAAGTTAGCCGCTCCAATCAAGCAATTTCAAGCATCCAGACCCCCTCTTCTTTCACCGTTCGAACATTTCCGCCGCTCGTGACAGGCTTGCGACTGTCCGGATTTCGCCCCAGGGGGAGCCCGGAGCCCCGTACGCCACACACATCCGAGGAGAGCGCCTGTGTCCAGGGACGCCCGGTGGAACGCCCTGCTGGAACTGCTCGCCGCGCGCGGCCGGGTGGACGTGGAGGAGGCCGCGGTGACGCTGGAGGTGTCGGCCGCGACCATCCGCCGGGATCTGGACCAGCTCGCCGAGCAGCAGATGCTCACCCGGACCCGGGGCGGCGCGGTCGCGCACGGGGTCTCCTACGAACTCCCCCTGCGGTACAAGACCGCGCGCCACGCCTCCCAGAAGCAGCGCATCGGCCGCGCCGCGGCGGATCTGGTGCCGGCCGGTGGGGTCGTGGGCCTGACCGGCGGGACGACGGTCACGGAGGTGGCGCGCGGCCTCTCGGTACGTACGAACAGCGGCGGCGACAGCGCGGCCGGCGGCAGCGGCCTGCCCGCGCTGACCGTGGTGACCAACGCTCTGAACATCGCGAACGAGCTGGTGATCCGGCCGCAGATCAAGACCGTGGTGACCGGCGGAGTCGCCCGCCCCCAGTCGTACGAGCTGACGGGACCGCTGGCGCGCGGGGTACTGGAGGAGATCACGCTCGACATCGCTGTACTGGGCGTCAACGCGATCGACGTACGGGACGGGGCGTACGTCCATCACGAGGGCGAGGCGGCCGTCAACCGACTGCTGGCCGAGCGGGCTCAGCGCGTGGTCGTGGCGGCGGACTCCTCGAAGATCGGCCGCCGGGCCTTCGCCCGGGTCTGCGAACTGCGCCGCATCGACGTGCTGGTGACCGACACCGACCTCGGCGACGAGGACGCGGAGGCGTTCCGCGAGGCGGGCGTGACCGTCATCGCCGTCTGAACCGGCCCCCCACCCTCATCCGCCGCTCAGAGCCGACCCCCGGCCCCCGGACCACCGCCCGAACCGGCCTCGCCCCACTCGGCCGCCCGAACCGGCCTCGCCCCACTCGACCGCCCGAACCGCCCCCTGCCCGGCGACCTTCACCCCCGGCCCGGAAACCGGCTCGCCCTCCCTGCGCGGAATCCACACACATCCCCCACAATCCCCACACCCCCCACCACTCCCGCGCGTCACCACCCCGCAGCACCACGTACGTCACCCCGCGGCCACGTCCCGTGCCCCCTACCGCACCCTCGCGTCCGCCTGCCCGCCACCGGACGCACGTGTCATCACCGCATCGTTCGCCGTCGCGAACGGACATCCCCCCGCACACGGCGCGCATATGACGGTGGATCATAAATGCGCACAATCGGTCGCGCTCGTGCAACTGACGTTCACGAATTCACACTTACTTATGTGACCCATGTAAGATCAACTGACTTCCAGTGGGCTGATGGCGTATAGGGGGCGCTCCGCAAGGGGTGACATCCTCGGCCCCGACTTCGGAGGGGCATTCCCTGCGTGGCGCGGTCCAGGGCTCGTTGAGCCAGGGGATACGGCAGGCACGGGGGCGCCAAGCCGTATCCGCAGCCATGGCACTTGAAGTGAGTCTCATGACATTTCCACAGGACGCTGTCCTCTGGGCACTGATGGTCGTAGCACTGGTCGCCGTTGGCGCCGTGCTGCGGGCTCGTAAAACCAATATCCGGCTGCGCAGGCAGACCTCCGAGCTCAGAACCGAGCGCGAGGGGCTGTGGCGGCAGCGCGACGAATGGCAGGCCGCTCAGACCGGCCTCCTGCACCGGCACGCCGCGGAGCTCTCGGACGTCCGCAAGGACGCCGAGGAGGAGACCAAGGCCGTCCTCAAGGCGGCCGTGCGTACCCTCCAGGGCCTCGCCGACCAGCAGCAGGTCGTCATCGAGAAGGCCCAGACGAAGTACGGCGACGACCCGCAGATCCTGGCCGACCTGATGGCGATCGACCACGCCAACAGCCAGTTCGGACGCCGGGCACAGGGCATCGCCGTGCTCTGCGGCGGCTGGCTCGGCCGCCGCGAGACCGTCGCCTCCGTCTTCGACGTGGCCCGCAGCGCCCAGGGCCGTATCCGGCACTTCGACCGGGTCCGGATCAACGGGCAGGTGAACTTCTCGGTGGTCAGCAAGGCCGTCGAGCCGGTCGCCGTGGTCCTCGCCGAGCTGATGGCCAACGCCACCAACTACTCCGCCCCCGGCACCCCGGTCGAGATCAACATCCAGGCCGTCCCCACGGGCGTCTGCCTCATCGTGGACGACGCCGGTCTCGGCATGGGCCAGGAGGAGAAGGACCGCGCCGGTGCCCTGCTCGACCCTCGCGCGGAGATCAGCGTCTCCAGCCTGGGCATTCCCCCTCAGTTCGGGTTCGCCGTCTCCGGCCTGCTGGCCGCCCGTTACGGGTTCAAGGTGTCGGTGGACTCCGTATCCCCCTACGGAGGTGTACGCGCGGTGGTTCTGCTCCCCGACGAGCTGCTGACCGGCGACGTACCGCCGAGCCCCGTACCGGTCACCCGCGAGACCTCGGCGCCTTCCGTGCCGTCGTTCGCCGGGCGCCCGGCCGCGAGCGCGCCGACCCCGCTGTTCCCCGACGCCGTACGGCACGAACCGGCCGCTCCCGCGACACCGCCGGCCACCACCGTCGGCGGGCTGCCCAAGCGCCGCCGCCAGAGCCCGGTCTCCGTACTTCCCACGGCGGCGACCGAACCGGCGCTCGTGCGCAGCAACGAAGAGACGGCCTCCCGGCTCGGCGCGTTCCAGCGGGGCACCCGGTCCGGACGCGACACGACGACGATGGAAGGACCCGAGAACCAGTGAATCCCGACCTGTCGTGGGTACTCGACGACGTGCTCCAGGTACCCGGCGCCCGACACGCGATCCTCGTGTCCGCCGACGGTCTGCTGCTCGCCAGTTCGGCCGACATCGGCCGTGACGACGCCGAGACCGTCGCCGCCGCCATGAGCTCGATGCAGTCGCTGAGCCGTGCCGTCGCGCCCTTCATCGGTACCCGGACGCCCGGCCAGTGGCGGCAGACGCTGCTGGAGTACGAGGACGGCTGGATCTTCCTCATAGCGGCGGGCAGCGGCGCGTACCTGGCCGCCGCGGCGGCGGCGGACGTGGACATGGAAGCGATGTCCTTCCGCATGCAGCAGCAGGTCGGAGCGGTCGGAAAGGCGATGACCACACCTCCTCGCCAGACGGCGGGAAGCGACGCATGACGGCCCGGGGCGAGGAAGAGGCCGTCTCCAGCGGATTCGTCCGCTCGTACGTCATCACCGGCGGGCGCGGTCTGCCCGACGCTGATGCACTCTCCCTCGTCACGCTCGTCACCATCGCCCCGGACCGGGAGATTCCGGCCCAGGCGGGTCCCGAGGTCCGGGCGATCTGGGACCTGTGTTCCGGCGGCTACCTCTCGGTGGCGGAGGTGGCCGGCCACCTCCAGCAACCCGTGGGAGTGGCCCGGCTGCTGCTCCAGGATTTAGCGGAACAAGGTCACCTGATCCGGCGCAAGGCCCCGCCGGCCGCCCAGCTCGTCGACCGGAAGATCCTCGAAGAGGTGTTGCATGGACTCCACGTCCGCTTCGGCTGAGAACATCTATGTGCCGGACGCGGTCCAGCGCGCGGCGAAGATCCTCGTCGTCGGACACTTCGCCGTGGGCAAGACGACGCTCATCGGCACGCTCTCCGAGATCACCCCGCTCCGGACCGAGGAGCGGATGACGCAGGCCGCCGCCCATCTGGACGACCTGCGGAGCGCTCCCGGCAAGGAGACCACGACGGTCGCGCTGGACTTCGGCCGTCTGACGCTCAGCGACGAACTGGTGCTGTACCTGTTCGGTACCCCCGGGCAGCAGCGTTTCGTCCAGCTCTGGGAGGACATGGCCCGCGGGTCGCTCGGCGCGCTGCTGCTGATCGACCCGGGCCGGCTGGCCGACACCTTCCCGGTGATCGACCTGGTCGAGCGGTACGGCCTGGAGTACGCGGTCGCCGTGAACAGCTTCGACCCGGCGACGCAGCACAGCGAGGACGAGCTGCGCGAGGCGCTCGACCTGCTGCCGGACACCCCGGTGATCCACTGCGACGCCCGTGACCAGAAGTCCTCCGCCAAGGCCCTGATCACGCTGGTGCAACACCTGCTCGCCCGCGTCGCCTAGGCGGGTGTCCGGCCATGCGCGTCGCATGGCCGGACACCCGCCCTGCCCGCCCCTTCAACGCTCCACCCCCCACGGGCCCGTTCCGGCCCGCCTTCACACCGAGGAAGAGACATGGACCCGTCGCCGGGAGCCAACCCGCAGGGCGCCCCCTCCGGGTGCCCGATGCACCAGGGGCGGCAGACGTCGCTCTACGGCCCGGAGTTCGCGGCCGATCCGCATCGCGTGTACGACGCGCTGCGCGCCCACGGGCCCGCCGCCCCGATCGAGCTGGCCCCCGGTGTGGAGGCCACTCTGGTGGTCCAGCACGAGGCGGCGCTCCGGGTCCTGCAGAACCCGTCGCTCTTCGCGCGGGACTCCCGGCGGTGGGTCGCGCTGCGCGAGGGGCAGGTTCCGCTCGACAGCCCGGTCCTGCCGATGATGGCGTACCGGCCCAACTGCCTCTTCACGGACGGCACCGAGCACCTCCGGCTGCGCAAGGCGGTCACCGAGAGCCTCGCCCGGCTGAACCCCAGCCGGCTGCGGCGGGACGTGGAGCGCATCGGGGACTACCTGGTCGACCAGTTCATCGAGCGGGGCAGCGCCGACCTGCTCGGCGACTACGCGAAGCTGCTCCCGCTGCTGCTCTTCAACCAGCTCTTCGGCTGCCCCGGCGACATCGGCGACCGGCTGACCCGTGACATGTCCGCCATCTTCGACGGTGAGGACGTGCTGCGCGCCAACGCCCGCCTGACGGAGTGCCTGATGGAGCTCGTCTCGCTCAAGCGGCGGCAGCCCGGCGAGGACATCACTTCCTGGCTCATCCAGCACGCGGCCGGTCTCAGCGACGAGGAACTGAAGGACCAGCTCGTCATGCTGATGGGCGCGGGCGTCGAGCCCGAGCGCAACCTGATAGCCAACGCCCTGCTCGCCATGCTGTCGGGCGACACGGGCCAGGGCGCCCACCGGGGAGGCGGACTCCTCGTCGAGGACGCCATCGACGGGGTGCTCTGGAACAACCCGCCGATCGCCAACTACGCGACCCACTTCCCGGTTCAGGACGTCGACCTGAACGGCATGATCCTTCCTGCGGGCACGCCCGTACTGATCAGCTTCGCCGCGGCCAACAGCGACCCGGACCTCAACGCCGCTCGCGAGACCATGGCCAAGGGCGCCCACCTCGCCTGGGGTGCCGGCCCGCACGTGTGCCCGGCGAAGTCCCCGGCCCAGTTGATCGCCCTCACCGCCATCGAGAAGGTGCTCAACTCCGTACCGGACATCGCCCTCGCGGTGCACCCGTCGGCCGTCGAATGGCGGCCGGGGCCTTTCCACCGCGCATTGGCCTCCCTGCCCGTGGTCTTCACTCCGACCGCGGCCCGTCACGGAATGACGCATCATCAGACCACTGTCGCCGCACGGGTTTCCGCCGAACCCTCTCAGGTGACGCCCCGTCACCACGCGGCCGAAACGACGAAGAAGAACAAGGGCTGGTGGAGTTCATTCCTCGACGTGTTCCGGGTATGAATTGACCATTCCTGAGGCATATCCCTGTGACATGACCAACAATGATCGGCGCATGGTCGGGATATGCCCACGGGTAGGTTCTGGGCGGTAACAAAGAGCCCAGGAATAGGAACTCTCCGTGACTGCGAGCAGCGGCATACACAGCCCCGTCGTCGACCGCCGGGCCTTGATCGCCCTTCTCCGAAAACTCAAATCACCGGAGGGGCAGGGGGATCCCTATCCCCTGCTGGCCGAATTGAGAGCCATGGGTGACGTGGTACCCGCCCCCTGGGGCGGGTACTTCGTCACCGGCTTCGATTCGGCGAACCAGGTGCTCAAGGGCCGCGGCTGGCTGGCCCCCGACTTCGCCTGGCAGGAACGCCAGGAGGACGCCGGACGCTGGGACGCCGTCGCCACCCAGGAGATGACCAAGACGCTGGCGCGCCTCAACGCCCCGGAGCACACCTGCCAGCGCCGCAGTCTCGGCAACCTCTTCGACCGTACGACGATCGAGCGGCTCACCCCGCAGGTCGAGGAGCACGCCCGCCAACTGCTCGACGACCTCGCCGCCGCGCTCGAAGGCGGCGACGAGGCCGACTTCGTCTCCCTGGTGAGCGACCGGCTCCCGATCTCCACCATCGGCGGCTGGCTCGGCATCCCCGCCGAGGACTACGACCACATCCTGGAGATCACCCACAACCAGGTGCATGCCCAGGAGTTGCTGCCGACCCGCAGCGAACTGGCCGTCTCCGCCGACGCCACCGCGCACCTGCGTAAGTACTTCACGCAGCTCGTCCAGGAGCGCCGCGATCAGCCCGCCCACGACGTCCTCACCGGCTGGATCCACACCTGGGACGCGATGGAACCGAACCGGGAGGCGGCGGACGAGATCCTCTACCGGCTCACCATGTTCGTCACCATCGCCTCTCTGGAAACCACCGCGACCCTCCTCTCCTCCCTGGTGTCGCTGCTGGCCGGCGACCCGGAGCGCTGGGCGGAGTTGCGCGCGCACCCCGAGCGGATCGACGACGCGCTGGAGGAGGTGCTCCGCTACGACCCTCCGATACACATCAACACCCGGGTCGCCGCCGCGGAGACCGAACTCGCGGGCGTCACGATCCCCAAGGACGCCATGGTCCACGTCATGTACGGGGCGGCCAACCACGACCCGCGCCGCAACGAGGACCCGGACACCTTCGACATCGGGCGCCGGGGCAACCACCTCACCTTCGGCGGTGGCGTCCACTACTGCCTGGGCGCGGCCCTCGCCCGGCTGGAGGCCCGCTCGCTCCTCGTCCAGCTCCTCGACCGCTTCCCGGATCTCCGGGTCACCACCCCTGCCACGTACGCCTCCCGGATGGTCTTCCGACGCGTGACCTCTCTCGGCGTTCACACCGGCGTGACGATATGAATGTGACGATATGAAACTCCCGCTCTCCGACTTCCTCTCGCCCTACGGACGCCGCACCACCACCGTGCGCACCCACCGCGACGGTCCCGTCCTGCGGATCGAGCTGAACCGGCCGGAGGATGGCAACGCTGTCAGCGAGGCGATGCTGGACGACCTGCTGACCGTCCTCGCCGTGCCGGACCCCGAGGTGCGCGTCCTGGTCCTGAGCGGTGCCGGAGAGGACTTCAGCCTCGGTGGCGACCGCAACGAGTTCGCGGACTGGCTCGACGAGGACCCCACCGGGCGCGGCATCCGGATAGCCGGCGACAAGGCCCGCCGCGTCTGCGAAGCCCTCACAGCGAACCCCGCGGTCACCGTCGCCCGCGTCCAGGGCAAGGTCATCGGCGCCGGCGTCGCGCTCGCCCTCGCCTGCGACCTGCGCGTCGGCACGGACACCACCACCTTCCGCCTCCCCGAACTGGCCCTCGGCCTGCCCACCGCCTGGGGCGGCCTGCTCCCCCGCCTGATCAACGAGATCGGCGCCGCCCGCGCCCGCGAACTGATCCTCACCGGCCGCGTCTTCGACGCCCAGGAGGCGTACGAACTCTCGGTCCTGCAGAAGGTCGTCCCCGAGGCCGAACTCGACCGGGCCGTCAGCGACTGGGCCAGGCCCATCGTCCGCCGCCCGGAGTCCGCGCTCCGCGTGACCAAGGCCCTCTTCGCCTCGTACGCGGCCCCGACCCGCCTGGCCGACCCGTCCCTCCTGGACGCCGAACTCATGGCCTCCGTCGCCGCCGCCCACCACTACGCCAAGAACAGCGGCACACAGGCGGCGCGGGCGCGGTAGGGGTCACGAGGACGCCCAAGGAGTACCTCTGCCCCCGGACCGCCCTTCGCACCCGGAGCCGTCAGGAGACAGCCTTGATGTATGCGAGCGCGCGGAGGCCAAGGGCACACGAGGCACAACCCGCGCCTCCCATTCCCCTCAACACTTCGGACAGTGGCTTTCCCGTCCAATAGAGGGCTCCGCCGGCCACCAGCCCCACGGCGGCGGAACCCATCAGTACGGTGAGAACCTCAAGCGATCGCTGACTGCGTGCAGTTGGGGCGCTGTTCACTGACACTCGTGACCTCCATGAACGTCCGTAGTCGGTCCCGCGGAGCCGTTTCCTGAGCGGGGCACTTCAGGGACTGAAACGAGGGGCGGTGGCGCTGGAAATGGGGAGAGCGCGCAGAGCACCCAACTTGCCTTCCTTTAGCTGAGTAAGCACTCCTGATACTCGTGCAGGCACTCGCTCCTCGACTCTCCGTACCCAAGCCGAACGCCTCCGTCACCGAAGACGCCTCCCCATGTGAAGATGGTCCGGCTCGAGTCTGAGATACACCGTCTCCACGAGGTGCTCCCCGCGTGTGCGGGGATGGTCCCTTGCCGTCCTTGAGGTGCTCACTCTGGAACAAGTACTCCCCGCGTGTGCGGGGATGGTCCCTACGAGCTGACGGATACCGCTCTGTCCGCCCCGTGCTCCCCGCGCGCGGGGAATCGTCCGCCCGATCCGGGCACCATGAAGACACCTCCGGAACGAATCCGCCCCGGACCTCAAGTCACCCAGTCCTCGGCGCATCGCACCGCCCCACCACCGACTCGGTGACCCCATGGCCTTCTTCGGCAACGCCCACTGCATCGATTCCGACCACCGCCCAGCAGGACTACGCCCGCCCGCTGGGCCCGGCGGGCAGATCCACGCCGCGTCCTGCTGAACAGGGACACGATCCTGTTCACCGACCGCAGGTTGTTGCTGGTCGACAAGCAGGGGATCACGGGGAAGAAGGCGGAGCACCACTCCGTCCCGTATCGCAGCATCACACACGTCTCGGTGGAGACGGCCGGGACCTTCGGTCTGGACGCCGAGTTGAAGATCTGGATCTCCGGGACGCCGGCGCCGGTCCAGAAGACGTTCACCAAGCGCATCGACATCAACGAACTGCGGGCGATTCTCACGCAGTTCGTGGCCCACTGCGCAACACTCGCACCGGATAACCCCTCACACTCCCGTGCCACACCGTGATCAGGTGTCCCCATGACTTCTGCCATCCGTCACATCACCGTCGACTGCGCCGATCCGTACGTACTCGCGGGCTTCTGGGCCTCCGCGTTGGGCGGCGAGATCGCCGCCGACGACTTTCCGGGTGACCCGGAGGCCTCGGTCCACGCCGGCACACACGGGCTGCTGTTCATCCGGGTCGAGGACAAGAAGGCCGTCAAGAACCGGCTGCACCTCGACCTTCAGCCGCAGGACCACACCCGGGACGAGGAGGTGGCGCGGCTGGTGGGTCTCGGGGCCACGCTGCACGAGGACCACCGCAAGCCGGGCGGGGCCGGGTGGGTGACCCTGCTCGACCCCGAGGGCAACGAGTTCTGCGTCGAACGCAGCGCGGCGGAGCGCGCGCAGGGCTGACTCACACGGTCCGACTCACACGGGCTGATTCACGGGCCGGCTCACGGGCCGGCTCACCGATCAGGCCCCTCACCGCCCGGCGGCCTGCTTCCGCGCCTCGGCCTTGGCCGGGAGCAGGTCCGCGCTGCCGCTGGCGGCCTTGCGCAGTGCGGCGGTCTTCTCGCGGATCTCGGGGAGCTTGGCGTACAGGGCGTCACCGGGGCAGTCGGTTCCGTAGCTGTCGCGGTGGCCCGAAATGACGTGCAGGTCGGCGGAGTTGCCCTTGGGGTAGAGGCTCTCGCTGTTGGTGGAGACGAGGACGACCTCGCCGCGCGGGTCGGTGCCGGGGCGCAGCTTCCAGGCGGCGATGCGCTCGATGGCGTCGAGCATGGGCTGCGGTACGGGGGTGTCCGGGTCGGTGAAGGTGCCGAGGGCGGCTATGCCGACGGTGTCCGCGTTGAAGCCCTTGGTGTGGGCGCCGCGCACCGAGCGGGTGACTCCGCCGGCGCGGCCTTCGTAGATGGTGCCGCAGCGGTCGACGACGAAGTTGTAGCCGATGTCGTCCCAGCCCTCGTCGTTGACGTGGTCGGACTGGACGGCCCGCAGCATCTCGGGGGCGTCGTCGCAGTCGTAGCGGTTGCCGTTGTTCGTGTGATGGATGAAGACGGCACGGGCGGCCCCGGTGTACACCGCCTTCTCCTTCACGATCGATTCGTCGGCGTGCCATGCGGCGCGGCTGACGATCCTGGGTTCGGCGGGCACCCGTATGCGTTCCGGGGCGACGGCGGCGGCACGCTCGTGGGGGGCGTGCCCGACCGGGCCGTCCCGGATTATCAGGAAGGCCAGCGTCAGGAGTACGGCTCCTGCGGCCAGTCGGCGGGACCACATGAGGTCCACCCTGCGTCGCCCCGCCGGACTTCGCAGGAGAGCCGGGCAACCGGGTGAAGTGCGCCGCCCGCGCCGGTTCGGCCCCGATGACCTGCACGGTTGTCCGGACGGGATCGTGGGGCCCGCCCCGGTGCGGGCTTCACCAGGCCTCGCCGCCCCGGTCGGCCCGGGCTCCCCCGGCCCCGGCCCCGGCCTCCGGCCCTTTGCTGCGGGCCAGCAGCCAGGGCGCCACCAGGGGGAACACCAGGACGGACACCATCGACGCGCCGACCAGGGCCGCCCCCTCCCCGGAACCGATCACTTTCTCGTCGAGCCCGATGGTGGTGATGGCGACGACGAGCGGCAGGCAGGTGGCCGCGTACAGGGCGAGCGCCCCGCGTTCCGCACGGGTGGACAGGTCGCGCGGGGCGAGCAGCCAGACGGGGCCGCCGCGCACGAGCACGAAGAGGATCAGGAACACGGGGAGCAGAGCGAGGGGCCGCCCGCCGTCCAGCAGGGCTTTCAGGTCGAAGTCGATGCCGGTGACGACGTAGAAGAACGGCACGAGGAAGCCGAAGCCGATGGCTTCGACCTTGGAGAGGATCACTTCGCTGTTCTCCGGTACGGAGCCCGTCAGGACGAGCCGGGTCAGCAGGCCGGCCGCGAACGCGCCGAGGAGCGTGTCGAGGCCGAAGAGTTCGGCGAGGCCGAGCATCGCGGCGAGCAGCAGCATCACGAAGCGCACCGCGAACTGGGCGCTGCTGTGCAGGGTCGTGGCCACGATCCGGGCGAACCAGGGCTGTCGGGGCCGGGACGCCCACCAGACGGCACCGGCCGTCAGCAGGGCGAACACCGCCAGAACCGCGCTCGACGCCCCGGGGCTCCGTCCGCTGAACAGCAGGGCCATCGCGATGATGGGGCCGAACTCGCCGACGGCGCAGAATCCGGTGACGACCGTCCCGAACCGGCCTTCCAGCCGCCCCGAGTCCCGCAGGATCGGCAGGACGGCGCCGAGCGCCGTGCTGGTCAGCGCGGTGCCGATGACGAGGCTCCGGGACAGGTCACCGCTGCTGAGGGCGAGGGAGATGCCGAGCCCGAGGGCGAGGGAGATCAGCCAGGCGCCGCCGGCCCGGCGCAGGACCGGTACGCCCACCTCCCCGAACCGGATCTCGTAGCCGGCCAGGAAGATCAGCATCGACAGGCCCAGGTCGGAGAGGGCGTCGATGACCTGGTCGTGGTGGGCCAGTCCGAGGACGTCCGGGCCGACCACGATCCCCAGCAGGATTTCGAAGATCACCACGGGCACGGAGAGCAGCCGCGAGACGGAGGCGGCGAGCAGCGGCGCCAGGACTGCCATGGCCATGATCAGGATGAGGGTTCCGGGGTTGTCCACCGTTCGCATCCTGCAAGAGCCCGCCGCCCGCGCCGGGGATGGACACGCCCCCGGCGCTCTCCCCCACGGGCGGGTGCCGGGGATGGACACGCCCCCGGCGCTCTCCCCCACGGGCGGGTGCCGCCGAGGGCCTCAGCTGGGGCAGTACGTGTCCCGTGCCGGGCGCCGTCCCGTGGTGAGGAAGGTGGCCACGGTCCGGTCGCCGCAGGCGTTGCCGTTGCCGAGGTACATCCCGTGGCCCCCCTGCTCGACGGTGACCATGCGGGCCTTGGCGCCGAGCGCCGCGCGCATCTTCAGGGCGCCGCTGTACGGGGTGGCGGGGTCGCGGAGGCTCTGGATCATCAGGATGTTCGAGGGGCCGTCGTCGGTGAGCGTCACCGGCTTGTCGGCCGGCGGGTTCTGCCAGAACGAGCAGGGGGTGATGCCGGCGGGCATGCCGGCGGTCAGCGGGTACCGCTCCCGGTCGGCGGCGACCTCCTTCCGGTACGCCTCGACGTCGGCCGGCCAGCGCACGTCGTTGCAGATCACCGCGACCATCAGCGCCGCATCCTGGTCCGGCAGCGGGTGGACGAGTTCCGGCGGCAGTACGGGCACGGCCTGCGGGTCCCGTGCGGACCGCACCAGCGCGGCGAACCCGGCGAACGCGCTGTCGGAGTACAGGGCGCTCTGGAGCGTCTGGCGCAGGCCGTTCCCGGTGAGCGGGGCGCCCGGGACACTCGATTCCCTGGGGGCCAGGTCGAGGCGGGCGGCGAGGTCCAGGAGCAGCGGTCCCACGTCCTCGGGGCGTTCGGCGAGCCGCAGTCCGTCCGCCTCGCGGGCCGGGTCGGAGGCCCAGGCGGCGAAGTCGGGGAAGCGGTCGGCCGCGCCGCGCGCCATGTTCGCCAGCCAGCCGCGCTCGACGCGTGCCGGATCGGGGTCGCCGCTGCTGTCGAGGACCAGCCGGTCGACCCGCCGGGGGTAGGACTGCGCGTACTGGGCCCCGATGTAGGTCCCGTACGAGACGCCCCACGCCGAGACTTTCCGTTCGCCGAGGGCCTGCCGGAACCGGTCGAGGTCGCGGACCTGGTTGGCACTGGTGAAGCTGCGGAGCGCCTCCCCGCCGTTGGCCGCGCAGGCTTCGGCGGTACGACGGGAGCGGGCGATGTTCTCGTCGATCGAGCCGTCGGCCGCGGGCCAGGACCGCAGGGCCGTCAGCATGCGGTCGTCCTCGGCGAGTCCGCACCCGGCCCTGGTGGAGCCGCCGACCCCGCGCGGGTCGAGGGAGACCAGGTCGTAGCGGCCCTCCGTCGACTTCCGCAGGGCCGCGCCCTTCTGCGTCAGCCGCTGGACACCCGAACTGCCGGGCCCTCCGGGGATCACCATCAGCGTCCCGCGCCGGGCGTCGGGCCGGTCGGTGCGCAGCCGGGAGACGGCCAGGGTGAGGGAGGGGCCGTCCGGGCTTGCGTAGTCCAGCGGTACGGAGAGGTCCGCGCACTCCTGTCCGGTGAGCCCGCCGGTGCAGGGGCGCCACTCCAGGGCGGGGCCGCCGGCGGTGCTCACGGGCCCGGCGGCGGCCTGGGCCGGGGGGGTGACGGCGGCGGTGAGGGTCACCGCCAGAACGGTGGCGAGGAGCGCGGCCGGCCGTGCGATGTTCCGGTAAGTAGCCATGGGAGAAGGGTGGTTGACGCCATACCGTGTGCCCATCCGGCAGCCGGGAGGCCGAGGGGTGGGGACAGCCCCCCTCAGGAATCCACCTCAGGAATCCGCCTCAGGGCTCCCCTCAGGACCCCCGCGCGGGCCCCTCTCCGCGTCCGCACCCACGCCCGTTCGGACGCCCCCGGGTGCCCCCGCCCGCGAACGCTCCTTGACTGGGACGTCAGCAGGCCACCGGGAGGTCCCATGCCGTCGTCACCGGCCGCGAAGGCCGTCCCGCCCCCACGCCGCGCGGGCGGGGCCCAGCACCCCACCGGCGGGCTGCGGCGTCTCGGGGCCTGGTGCGCCCGGCACTTCGTGATCGTGCTGGTGCTGTGGGTGGTGGCGCTGGCGGGGCTCCAGGCGCTCGTCCACGCGTACGGCGGCGACTACTCCGACGACTTCTCGCTGCCCGGTACGCAGTCCCAGGACGGACTGGACGTCCTCAAGGCGCACGCCCCGTCCGCCGGCGGGTACAGCAGCCAGATCGTGCTGCACGACGCGGACAAGCCCCTCACCGACCTCTCCGATCAGGTCTCCTCGACGGTCGGCAGCCTCCAGAAGTTGCCGGAGGTGCTCTCGGTACAGAACCCGCTGCCGCCGCCCGGCACTCAGCCGACCCCGCCGCCCACCGGTACCCCGAACACCGGGCCGCTCTCCACGGACGGGAAGACGGCGTACATCACGGTCCGTTTCGCCGTGCAGCCCTCGACGCTCGGCTCGGACTACCTGCACGGTGTGGACAAGGCGGTGCAGCCACTGCGTTCGGCCGGGGCGCAGGTGGAGTACGGGGGTCCGCTCGGCGAACTCGCGCGGCCCGAGGCGAACGACCGCACCAGCGAGGCGATCGGTTTCGGGGTGGCGATCCTCGTGCTGCTGATCGGCTTCGGCAGCCTGCTCGCCGCTCTGTTGCCGCTGGTCACGGCAGTGTTCTGCGCGGTGTGCGGGCTGGCGCTGCTGGGGCTGCTGGCGTCCGTGTGGACGTTCGCCACGGTATCGCCGACGCTCGCCACGATGATCGGCATCGGGGTCGGCATCGACTACGCGCTCTTCCTGGTGACCCGGCACCGGCAGAACCTCATCGACGGACAGCCCCCGGCCACCGCCGCCGGGAACGCCGCCGCGACCAGCGGGCGCGCGGTGCTGCTCTCCGGGTGCACGGTGATCATCGCGCTGTCCGGGCTGTGGGTGTCCGGCATCGGGTTCATCGGGAAGCTGGGGCTGGCGGCGGCCGTCACCGTGGTCACGGCGGTACTGGGCGCGCTCACCCTGGTCCCCGCGCTCCTCGGGCTGATCGGCCGGCACATCGACCGTATCCGGGTCCGCACCCCGATCGCCGAGACGGACGCGGCGCCGGGCGAGAGTGCGCACGGCGGCTGGCACCGCTACGCGGAGCGGGTGGAGCGGCGGCCCTGGTGGTTCCTGGTGGGCGGGGTGGTGGTGCTGGCGGTGCTGGCCTTCCCTCTGTTCTTCATCCAGTTGGGGCACATCGGCGACGGCGCCGACCCGAAGTCGTTCACCGACCGGCGGGCGTACGACCTGATGTCGTCCGCCTTCGGGCCCGGTTCCAACGGCCCGCTGACCCTCGTCGTCGACCAGAGCGACGTGCCCGCGGCGGACCGGGCGGCGCTCTCCTCGCAGGCCCAGAAGGCCCTCACCGGGGTGACCGACGCCGCGAAGATCACCCAGCTCACGGCCACTTCGGACGGGGACGTGCTGACCGCGACCGCGTACTCCGTCGCCGCCCCGCAGGACGAGCGGACCACCGCGCTCACCAACGACCTGACCGACACCGTCCTGCCGAAGGCCGTCGAGGGCTACAAGGCGCAGACGTACGTCACCGGCACCACCGCCGCCCAGGTCGACTTCCTCGACATCGTCTCCAGCCGGCTGCCGTTGATCATCCTGGTGGTGGTGGGCCTCGCGTTCCTGGTGATCCTGGTCGTCTTCCGGGGGCTGCTCGTCGCGGTGAAGGCGGCGGTGCTCAACGTGCTCTCGATCGCCGCCTCGTACGGGGTGGTGGTCGCCGTCTTCCAGTGGGGCTGGGGCGGTCCGGCGCTCGGCGTGTCGGGGGACGTGCCGATCGAGAGCTACGTCCCGATGATGATGTTCGCGATCGTCTTCGGCCTGAGCATGGACTACGAGATCTTCCTGCTCTCCCGCATCCACGAGGCCTGGCTGCGCACCGGCGACCCCCGGGGGAGCGTGGCGCACGCGCTGGAGATCACCGCCCGGGTCATCACCTGCGCGGCGCTGATCATGGTGAGCGTCTTCGCGGCGTTCCTGATCAGCGACAACATCGTGGTCAAGATGCTGGGGCTGGGCCTCGCCGCCACACGAGCGTCCGGGGGCCGTGCACCCCTTCCACCCGCTCCAGTTCGATGTCCGAGGTGGCCGAGGGCCCGCTGATCAGGGTCGTCGGCCGTTCCGGTACCAGGCGCGCGACCGCCTCCGGGACCCCGACCTCCACCGTGGAGAGGTCCACGACACAGAGGTGCAGGTCGGGGACGAGGGAGAGCGCGCGGCGCCCCTGGTCCCCGGAACCGTCCAGGAAGATGGTGCCGGTCTCCGCGCAGCTGACGGCGGACGCCGTCACCACGCCGTCGAGTTCGCCGAGGGTGGGCGCCGGGATGGAGGCGGAGTCCCGCTGGACCTCCCCGTCCCAGGCGGCCAGCCAGTCGGCGTCGAGCCCGGCGGGCACGCCGATCCGGCGGGCGCCCCGCTCCCGCAGCGCCTCGGCGATCACCTCGGCGGTCCGGTCCGAGGTGCAGGGGTGGACCTGTGCCTTGTAGTCGACCAGCCGGTCGGTGAGGAGGGCGAGGCGTTCGGCGTCGGGCAGGGTGCGTCCGGTGCGGTAGTCGCGCGGGACGGTGACCGGGCGGGCCGGGGCGAGCGCGAGGGCGTCGCGCACCCGGCCGAGGACGGTGTCGCGTGCGGTGGTCACTTCTCGTCCTCCGTCGGGTCCGTCGGGCGGTCCGCTCCGGCGCTCGACGCGGCGCCCTCGTCGGCCGCCGCCTTCATGGTGGCGGCGCCTTCGGCCGAGGCCAGCCAGGCGCGGAACGTCTGCTTCGGCGGGGCCGGGGTGTCCCGGCTGTCGCTCCAGCCGTCGAAGGGCGCGGGCACCCGTCCGATGGTGCCGTCCTTGCCGGCGACGACCCGTCCGAGACCGGCCGCCTTCTGGGCCGCGGTGAAGAGCTTCGGGCTCTTCATCACGGTGGCGGCGGCCTTCATCGCGAGCTTCTCCGCCGTCGTACCGGACTGCTCGGTGTTCTGGTGCCGGAGTTCGACCAGCAGCGACGGGATGTCGATCTTGACCGGGCACGCGTCGAAGCAGGCGCCGCAGAGGCTGGAGGCGTACGGCAGCGAGCTGTTCGGGTCGTCCTTCGCGGCGTGCATCCCGGCGAGCTGCGGGGTGAGGACCGCGCCGATCGGGCCGGGGTAGGTCGAGCCGTAGGCGTGACCGCCGGCGCGTTCGTAGACCGGGCAGACATTGAGGCAGGCGGAACAGCGGATGCAGTTCAGCGCCTCGCGTCCGACCTTGTCGGCGAGGGCTGCGGTCCGGCCGTTGTCGAGCAGCACCAGGTGGAAGTCCTGCGGGCCGTCGCCGGGGGTCACCCCGGTCCACATCGAGGTGTACGGGTTCATCCGCTCGCCGGTGGAAGACCGTGGCAGGAGCTGGAGGAAGACTTCGAGGTCAGCGTAGCGCGGCAGCACCTTCTCGATGCCCATCACGGTGATCAGGGTGTCGGGCAGGGTGAGGCACATCCGGCCGTTGCCCTCGGACTCCACGACGGAGAGGGTGCCGGTCTCGGCGATGCCGAAGTTGGCGCCGGAGACGGCCACCTTGGTCGTCATGAACTTCTCGCGCAGATAGGCGCGCGCGGCGGCGGCCAGGTGCGCGGGCACGTTGTCCAGGTCCGGGTCGACGCCCGGGATCTCCTTGAGGAAGATCTCCCGGATCTCGTCGCGGTTGCGGTGGATCGCGGGGACCAGGATGTGCGAGGGCTTGTCGTGGGCGAGCTGCACGATGAGTTCGGCGAGGTCGGTCTCGTAGGGCGTGATGCCGACCGATTCGAGGTGCTCGTTGAGGCCGATCTCCTGGGTGGCCATGGACTTGACCTTGATCACGTCGCTGCTGCCGGTCGCCCTGATCAGGCGGGTGACGATCTCGTTGGCCTCGGCGCCGTCGCGCGCCCAGTGGACGGTGCCGCCGTGTTCGGTGACCTTCGCCTCCAGCTGCTCCAGGAGTTCGGGCAGCCGGTTCATGGTGTCGGTCTTGATCGCCGCTCCGGCGTCGCGCAGCGGCTCCCAGTCGGGGAGTTCACCGGTGACGTGGAGTCGCTTGGTCCGGATGGTGCGGGTGGCCTTGCCGAGGTTGCGGCGGAGCTGCTCGTTGCGCAGCTCGTCGTGCGCGGCGGCGGGGAACTTCCGCTCGCCGCGCAGGTTGCCGGTGCCGTACGGCGAGCGGGGCGGGGCTGCGGGCATGCCGAGGAAGGTGCTCATACGGTGGCGGCCTCCGTCAGGGCGTACGGCGCGGTACGGGTCGAGGCGAGGATCTGCGCAAGGTGCAGGGTGCGGGTGCCGGACTTGATGCGGTGGAGCCCGCCGCCGATGTGCATCAGGCAGGAGGAGTCGCCGGCGGTGCAGACGTCGGCGTCCGTGGAGGCGATGTTGCGCATCTTGTCCTGGAGCATCGCGGAGGACGTCTCGGCGTTCTTCACCGCGAAGGTGCCGCCGAAACCGCAGCAGGAGTCGGCCTCGGGCAGTTCCACGAGGTCGATGGAGTCGACGGCGCGCAGCAGTCGCAGCGGTTTCTCGCCGACGCGGAGCATCCTCAGCGAGTGGCAGGTGGGGTGGTAGGTGACGCGGTGCGGGAAATACGCGCCGACCCCGGTGACGTCGAGGACGTCCACGAGGAACTCCGAGAGTTCGTACGTCTTGGCCTCGACCGTGGCGACCCCGGCACGCAGCGCGGCGTCGCCGTACCGCTCGGCGACGATGCGGTGCTGGTGGCGGACCGACCCGGCGCAGGAGCCGGAGGGCATGACGATCGCCTCGATGGACGCGTCGCCGAACTGCTCGGCGAAGTTGCGCACCAGGGGTACGGGCTCGCGCTGGTAGCCGGTGTTGACGTGCATCTGACCGCAGCAGGTCTGTCCCGGCGGGAACACCACCTCGTGGCCCAGGCGGGCCAGCAGCACCGCGGTGGATTTCACCGCCTCGGGAAACAGGGTGTCTCCCAGACAGGTGGCGAAGAGCCCGACGCGCATGGAGCCTCCTCGATCGTTTCTCTACGTCCTTTGTATGGTCGGACCATACTCCTGATGGCGGTCCCAGTGAAGTTCCCCGGCCTCGCGCCGGGGCGCTCCGCTACTTGTCGTCGACCAGGGTGCCGTGCAGGCTGCGGATGTGGCGCTCGACCAGGTCGGCCGCCTCCGCGCCCCGTCCGGCGCGTACCAGCCGGAGCAGTTCGGTGTGTTCGGCGTTGAGCGCGGCGGCGGTGGCCGGCCAGTCCTCCGCCTCTTCCAGGGCGCGCAGGATCAGCGGGCGTACGGACTCGCGTACGGCCGAAGTGAGGGTGGAGGTAAGGGCGTTGCCCGAGCAGCGGGCGATCTGCACGTGGAAGCGGGTGTCCAGGTCGTTGAAGGTGGTGACGCCGATGCCGGGGGCCGCCATGCCCGCGACCAGGGACGCGGCCTCGTCGAGGTCCTCGTCGCGGGCGTGAGTGACGGCGGCCTCGAAGCCGGACCGCTCCAGGACGACCCGCGCCTCCATGACGTCCTCCAGGCTGTAGCTGCCCAGTGCGAAGTGGAGCCGGAGCAGCCGTCCGAGCGCGTCGTCCGGGTTGCGCACGATCCGCGCGCCCGAGTCGGGCCCCCGGCCGGGCTGGGCCACCAGGACCCCGATGGTCTCCAGCACCCGGAGCGCCTCGCGCAGGGCGGACCGGCTGACGCCGAGGACGGGGGCGAGTTCACGCTCCGGCGGAAGGCGGTCGCCCGCCTTGAGCTCACCCGCGAACACCCGCTCCTCGATGCTCCGCAGCACGAGTTCGTGGGTACGGGACTGCCGCACGGGTTCCCATTCGACGGGCATCCGCTACTCCCTGATCGGGCCGGTCGCACCGGCGGTCCGCGTCCGTCCGGGGGCGGGCGGTCCCCGCCCGGGCTCCCGGATCACTCGGCCGACTATGTCACACACGTACTGTGGTCGGACCAAAGACCGGTGTGATCGGTGACGCCTTGTGCGGAAGTACCGACGCTCCATAACGTTGCGTGCATGTCACACCGAAAATTGTCGGCCCGGGCCGCTCTCCACCACACTCCCCTCCGCTCCGTCGGCGGGCGTCGGTGACCGGCGTCCTGGAGGGGTTCGGTGTCATCGCGAGCATCATCGCCGTCGGCTATCTGATCGGCCGGTCGGGTCTGCTGGGTGAGCACGGACAGCCTGTACTCACCCGGCTGTCCTTCCACGTCGCCTCGCCCGCCCTGCTGTTCACCACGATGACGAAGGCCGACCTGTCGGTCATGGTGTCGCTGCCACTGCTGGTGACCGCGCTCTCCACCCTGGTGGTGGCGGGCACCTTCGCCGCGGTCGGAGCCGTACGCGGCTGGAGCGTGGGCCGCACGACCATAGGCGCCCTCTGTTCCTGCTACGTCAACGCCGGCAATCTCGGCATCCCCATAGCCGTCTATGTCCTCGGAGACGCGACCCTCATCGCACCGATCCTGCTCTTCCAGCAGTTGGTCGTCTCCCCCGTGGCGCTCACCGTCATCGAGACCTCGCGCCCCGGCGAGCGGGATTCCCTGGCGCGGCTGCTGACCACGCCCTTCCGCAACCCGATCGTCCTGGCCTCGCTCGCCGGCGTCGCCGTCAGCGTCCTGGGGTGGCGCGTCCCCGGGCCGGTGCTGGAGCCGGTGACGCTGATCGCCGGAATCGCGGTGCCCGGGGTGCTGCTCGCCTTCGGCATCTCGCTGCGCGGCAGCGAGATGCCCGGTCGCGGCACGGACCGGGGGCCGGTGCTCCTCTCCGTGGCGTTGAAGAGCTTCGTCCAGCCGCTGACCGCCTGGGCGATCGCGGCCGGGGTGTTTGGCCTGGAGGGGGCGCCCTTGTTCGCGGTGGTGGTGACCAGCGGTCTTCCCGCCGCCCAGAACCTCTTCACGTACGCCTCGCACTACGGGACGGGCGTGCGGCTGGCCCGGGAGTCGATCCTGCTCTCCACCGTTCTCGCCGCGCCGGTCACGGTCACCACGGCGGCCCTGCTGGGTTGAGGCGGGCGGGAGTGCCGGGGGGCCCGGTGCGCCGTCTTGAGAGAAAGAACACCAGCCATTTCATGTGATTCTCACTCAGTCCGCATACGGTACGGCTGTGAACCAGACGAGCCCGCCCGGCTGGCATCCAGACCCCGGGTATTCAGGAATAGGCCCCGCGCAGGAGCGCTGGTGGGACGGCACCCAGTGGACCGACCAACTCCGCGTGGCACCCGCCGCCGTCCGTAGCCGCCGTATCCGCATCGGCGTCGGTATCACCGTCGGCGTGGTGGTTCTCGCCGCCGTCGGCGGTGGCGCGTACGCACTGGGGCACGGCGACGGAAAGCAGTCCGCCAAGCCCTCGGTCGCGCAGTCGGGCGGCCCGCCGTCCGGCGGCAACGGACGCCAGGGCGCCCCCGGCGAGAGCGGCGGCGGCTTCGGTGGCGGCCAGGGCGGTGGCCAGGGCGGCGGCAGCGGAAGCGACGGCGGAAGCGGCCAGAACGGCGGCGGGAGCGACGGCAGTGGCGGCCAGGACCAGGCGCCCGAGTCGCCGCAGATCCCCACCGAGGACGGCTACGCGACCGACATCGCCAGCGGCATCAGCCTGCCGGTCCCGGACGGCTGGACCGGCGAGTCCGGCACGGTCGGCGCGAACCTGACGACGGGCGAGTACGCCTGCCCCGGCGACACCAGTCAGAAGTGCGTGCGCGGAGGAGTGTTCTCGGCGCCCGCGGCGGCGCTGGAGAACACGGAGAAGACCGCCGAGGCGGCCGCGAAGAAGGACATCTCGGTCAACGCCGAGGAGTCCTACGGCGCGGACATCTACGAGGGAATCACCTCCCACCAGGAGCTGAAGTCCGAGGCCGTCACCGTGGCGGGCCAGAAGGGCTACCTCGTGCGCTGGAAGGTGGTCACGAAGAAGGGCGACGACGGGTACGTCGAATCGCTCGCCTTCCCCTCCCCCAACAGCAAGGACCTGCTGGTGGTCATCCGCTCCGGGTTCGACATCAACGCCAAGGCACCGGAGCTCTCCGTGCTGGACACCATCACCAAGGGCATCAAGGCCGCGTCGGTGAGCGGATCGGGCAACGGGCAGACCGCGTAGACAGAGGTACCGGACAGAGGGGCGGCGGTGCCCGGTCGATCCTGACCTGGCACCGCCGCACGTGTACCCGGTCCCCGGTCAGGCCGCCGGACATGGTTACGTTGCGGGCGGAGGCCGTCCCGCGGGAC
>NZ_JBSFVR010000052.1:0-29422 GCF_053592415.1 Streptomyces sp. NPDC002690
CCAAAAGGACCCTCAATTCTCCTATAGTGAGCACGACTTGCGCTGGAACAATCAGCTCCAGTTGTTACGGCCCACTCACTCTCCGCGACGTCGGGAAGCGGCGGCCCCGAAGGGCCCCTCAGCCGACCTTGACCCACTTCGCCACCGACGAGATGCCGTCGGTGTCCGTGACGAAGAGCATGTACCAGCCGGGCGGCACCAGGGTGCTGTCCCCGGGCACCGTCACGGTGATCCTGCCCTCGCTCTTGCGCGGCTCCAGCGCGATCGACCGCTGCTCGACGTCGGTGGTGTGGGTGACGGCGCTCGGCCGCATCAGCCGGACCGTCGCGACGCGCCCGCCACCGGTCACCGCGTAGGTGACGGTGTCACCGCGCTCCACTTCCTCGGGCCCGGCGCCGATCACCGGCCGGTCGCCGCCCGCGCGGTGGAGCACGGCCGGGGTGAAGACCTCCATCCGCTGCTCGAACTTGCCCAGCTTGGTGTTGGCCTTGTCGCCGTAGAGCGAGTCCGAACCGAAGGTCGCCACCCGGCCGTCGGGGAGCAGCAGCGCCTCCGAGTGGTAGTTCCGGCCGATGGTGGGAGCCGCCGCCTCGGTGAACTCACCGGTCTTCGGGTCGTACGTCTGCGCCTTGAGGATGTTGCTGTCGCCGCGTCCCCGGTAGTCGCTCGATCCGCCGGTGGTGAAGACGGTGTCGTCCGGCATGATCACGCTGTTGAGGTAGCGCGTGCCCTGCGGCAGGTCGGGGCCCGCCCGGAAGACGGGGTTCTTCGCCTTGAGGTCCACGATCGCGGTGCGGGCGGTCGACACCTTCGACTCCCCCACACCGCCGCCGCCGAGGATCATCACCTTCTGGTCCTGGACCGGGGGCAGCATCAAGGAGGAGGCGGTCTCCGTGGCGTCGAAGTCGGTCAGTCCGCCGACCGCCTTGAAGGTGTTCTTGCGCAGGTCCCAGAGCCCGGGGGCACGTCCCTTGTCCGCCGGGCCGTAACCGGCGTTGGCTCCCGGGTAGAAGAGCCTGCCGCCCTTGGTGAGGAAGAGGGCGGGGTAGGTCGGGAAATAGCGGAACGGCCCCTTGGACCATTTCTTGGTCGTCCGGTCGTAGATCTCGGTGTCGCCGGAGATGATCTCGCCGACGTCGTCGAGCCCCGAGACCGCGAGCACCCGTCCGTCACCGAGTCCGACGAGGGTCGGGTACCAGCGGGCCTCCTTCATCGGGTCGACCTTGATGTACTTCTCGGCGAGCGCGTCGAACTCGTAGGCCGCGCGGATGCCCTGGAAGTCCTGTTTCTGCGTGGTGATCTTCTCGGCCAGGCCGTAGGAGTTGTCGGCGTCCGCGCCGGTGAGGCCCTCGATCTCGTACTGGGCGGAGTCGGTGGTCGCCGAGTCCGGGCCGGTCTCCACGGCCTCGACGAAGACCCGCTCCTCACCGGCGGTCACCTTGCTCTTCCACGGCTTCATCCCGCCGTCGGCGTAGTAGCTGACGGCGAAGCCGCGCTTGGCGGCCCGGGGCACGGTCACGTCGAAGAGGGAGCGGTACTCGACGCCCGAGGGTGAGCGGAAGACCGTGCCCTTCTTCAGGAACAGCGTCTTGTCCGGGTTCTCGTTCTTCACCCGCATCCCGCCCCCGGCCCGGGACACCTCGCCGTCGAGCACCTCGTAGCGGGCGGTGCCGCCGGCCACCAGCAGCCGTCCGTCGGGGAGCGCCGCGTGGCCGCCGCAGAAGAAGTCCACCGGGGTGTCGACCTTCTTGAAGGTGTCGGCCACCGGGTCCCACAGGATCGTGTCGAAGGTCCCCGCGTCGAAGTGCCGCTGGTTGTTGCCGGACCCGGCGACGATCAGCACCTTGCCGGTGTGGAGCAGCGCGGCGTGGATGGCGTTGGTCCGGTACCTCTTCGGGATGTCCACCCGCTGCCAGGAGCCGTAGCGCGCCTGGTAGCCGGGCTGGGCGATCTTGTACGCGTGGTACTGGTCCTGGGCGAACGAGAGCGCCGCGGGCGCGTTGAGCCCCGCGAGCACGACGACGGCCCCGCTGCCGAGGACCGCCCTCCTGATCCGTCTGGTGGGCCGGTGGGGCATGGGTCAGTTCCCTCCTGCGGTGCTGCGTACGGGTTCGGCGAGGGCGGCACCGGTCGTCGGCGCGCTCGGCGGCGTGGTGGTCGTCGTGGTGGTGATGAAGGTCGCCTCGGCGGGCAGTGAGTGCGGGGCCGTGCGCGGGACCGTCCGCCGGGCGTTTCGGCGGGCCCGCGCCGGGTGGGCCGCCCGCCAGTCGGTGTACGCCCACACGGCGACCGGGGAGAGTGCGACGGCCAGGGCCAGCACGGCCCAGGTGCGCATCGCCGCGTGCGTGTGGTGCAGGGGTACGGACGCGGCGAGCGAGACCAGCAGGACGGCGGCCCAGAAGAGGTGGACGCGGAAGGTGAGGAGCCGGTCGGGGCTGGTGGCACCGCCCTTGGGCGTGACGACGAAGCGCCCGCTGGTCCGCAGCACGGCGGCGCCGAGCGACTTCAGGTAGATCGGCGCGCAGAGGGCGGACATCGCCATACCGGCGATACCGCCGGAGCCCTCCGGTTCGTGCGGCGAGACGTTGTGCCGCCGGTTCCAGAGGTAGAGGCCGATCTGGAGGGCCGCCGCGTCGCTGTAGAGCATCAGCCAGAGGGAGGCGGACACCTCGGTGCCGGAGGCGCCGAGCCAGAGGAAGAGCACGCAGCTGAACACCCCGAGCAGCCAGTTGACGGCGGTCATCGGGTAGTAGACGAGCATCAGGGTGTAGTTGAGGAGCCGGCCCGGCGGCAGCCGGAACAGCCCCCTGACGTACTGCCGCAGCAGCGTCTCGTACGTCCCGCGCGACCAGCGCAGCTGCTGGGTGAAGAAGTCGGTCCAGGAGGACGGGCCCTCGCCGACGGCCAGCACGTCGGGGGTGTAGACGGACCGCCAGGGGCGGCCGGTGAGCGGGTTGCGGCGGCGGTGGATCTCGAAGCCGGTCGCCATGTCCTCGGTGATCGAGTCGTACAGTCCGCCGGCCTGGCGCAGTGCGGCGATCCGGACGACGTTGTTGGTGCCGACGAACATGGGCGCCCCGTAGCGGTTGCCGGCGCGCTGGATCAGGGCGTGGAAGAGGAACTGCTGCGACTCGGCGGCCCTGGTGACGGCCGCGTCGTAGTTGCCGTAGACCTGTGGGCCGACGACGAAGGCGGTGTCGGGGTCGCGGAACCAGCCCAGCATCCGCTCCAGGAAGTCGGGCAGCGGCACGTGGTCGGTGTCGACGGAGGCGAAGAACTCGTAGGCGTCGCCGTGCGCGTCGAGCCAGGCGTTGTAGTTGCCGTGCTTGGTCTTCGCGCGGTGCGCCCCCTTCGGCCGGTTCCACTCGGGGACGCCGCGCCGGGTGAAGTGGTGGACGCCGATTTCCGCGCAGAGCGCCCTGGCGGCCGGGTCGTCGCCCTCGTCGAGCAGCCAGACGTCCAGCGGTCCGTCGTGCCGGAGCCGTACGGCGGCCCGGAGGGTGGCGCGGAGCATGGAGAGGGGTTCCTTGCCCGGTACGTACGTGGTGACGAAGGCGACCTTGGTGCCGGGTTCGGGAACGACGGGCACCGGGTCCCTGGCGACCATCGTGGCGTGCGCGATGGAGACGACGTTGACGAGCATGAAGAGTTCGATCAGCGCGATGGAGACGAGCATCGCGGTGTCGGCGGCGACGAGCCAGTGCTCGCCGTTCTCGCGCCGGGTCCAGTGCGTCGGCCAGACCAGGTAGAGCAGGAGCAGCCCCGTGAGCACCGGGGCGAGGGTCATGAGGAGCACGGCGCGGGTGCGCCGCTTCTCCGCCGCGAGGAGGCTCCGGTACCGAACCCGGTACGCCGGTCCTTCCGGTTCCGTGAGCGGACCCGCGAGCCGGGAGTGGGAGTCGTAGTCGTAGACCTCCGACCGCACCGTGCCTCCTATGTCGAACCGGTTTGTCTCACCACATAAGTGGATCTTTCACAACGGGGCGACTCGGCAGGGCCGAGTGAGGGTTTCACGGACGTGCGGCGCGGCGTGTCCCGGGCGCGTCGCACCCGGAACGCGAGGAGCCCCCCGCCGTGTTGTGGCGGGGGGCTCCTCGGGGGAACGGTGCGGCGAGGGAACGGACGGGGCGTCAGGTGGCCAAGTACCGTTCCACGGTTTCGACCTTGGAGGTGAGTCCGTCGGTGACGCCGGGTCGGATGTCGGCCTTGAGGACGAGAGAGACACGTCCGGCGCGGGCCTCGACGGCGGCGACGGCGCGCTTGACGACGTCCATCACCTCGTCCCATTCGCCTTCGATCGAGGTGAACATGGCGTCGGTGCGGTTGGGCAGCCCCGACTCGCGGACGACGCGCACGGCGTCGGCGACGTATTCGCCGACGTCCTCGCCGACACCGAGCGGGGAGACCGAGAAGGCGACGATCACGCGTTCACCGTGCCTTCGCGGCGGGCGCGGGCGGCGATGACGCCGTCCGATTCGTACCGCTTGAGGAGTTTGTCGCCGTAGAGGCCGCCGAACGGCAGGAGGCAGAGCACGAAGAAGAGGGCGACCCGCTTGACGGGCCACTTCGCCTTGATCCACACGTCGAGCAGGAAGAGGACGTAGATCACGAAGAGGAGACCGTGCAGGGCGCCCAGCGGCATCATCAGGAAGTCGATGTCGGAGACGCGGCTGAGGATCGATCCGAAGATGATCAGCGCCGGGAAGGAGAGCGCCTCGGGAATCGAGATGAGGCGCAGCCGGTGCAGGGCGGTAGCGGTCTTGATGTCCACGGGGGCACCTTCGGTGGGAGGGTCGTCACGGCTTGTGAATGCAAGCACAAGCCGCCCCCATTGTGGCACCGCCCGTGGGCACCTCATGCCCCGGGGGCGTACGGGGAAGGTGGTGCGGGCGGGACGGGGCGCGGTCCGTGATCCTTTACCGGACACTGGCCCGGGCGCCGCGCGGGCGGCTACCGTCGGTCCGTGGCGATGTTCCGACTCCAAGGCAGCAAGACGCTCGCCGTCGATCTGACGGGCGATGCCGTGAAGGCGAAGAACGGCTCGATGGTCGCGTACGACGGCCGGATGGCGTTCAAGAAACTGTCCGGCGGCGGTGAGGGCCTGCGCGGCATGGTGACCCGCAGGCTGACCGGCGAACAGATGACGGTGATGGAGGTGCAGGGGCAGGGCACCTGCTACTTCGCCGACCGGGCGAGCGAGATCAATCTCGTGTCGCTGCGCGGCGAGAAGCTGTGGGTGGAGGCGAGCAACCTGCTCTGCACGGACGCCGGGCTGCGCACCGGCACCAGCTTCACCGGGCTGCGCGGGGGCGCGACCGGGAACGGCTTGTTCACCACGACCGTGGAGGGCACCGGCCAGGCGGCGATCATGTCGGACGGCTCGGCGGTGGTGCTCCGGGTGACCCGGCAGTACCCGCTGAACGTCGACCCCGGCGCCTACATCGCCCACCAGGGCGACCTCCAGCAGCACTTCCAGTCCGGGGTGAGCTTCCGCACGTTCATGGGCGAGGGTTCCGGGGAGTCGTTCCAGATCCGCTTCGAGGGCGAGGGACTCGTGTACGTGCAGCCCAGCGAGCGGAACACCATCGGGGGCGACGTCTGATGCCGTTCCGCGAGATCAACTCGAAGATGATCGAGGCGACGGTCGTCCCCGGTCAGAAGATGTACAGCCAGCGCGGCGCGATGCTCGCCTACCGGGGCGAGGTCTCCTTCACCCCGAACATCCAGGGCGGCCAGGGCGGGCTGATGTCGATGATCGGTCGGCGGGTGGCGAACGAGGCGACCCCGCTGATGACGGTGGAGGGCAGCGGCACGGTGATGTTCGGCCACGGCGGCCACCACATCCAAGTCATCAACCTCGCGGGCGACACCCTCTACGTCGAGGCAGACCGGCTGCTCGCGTTCGACGGGACGCTCCAGCAGGGCACGATGTTCATGGGCTCACAGGGCGGGGTCATGGGGATGGTGCGCGGCCAGGTCACCGGGCAGGGCCTGTTCACCACGACCCTCAAGGGCCACGGCGCGGTCGCGGTGATGGCCCACGGCGGGGTGATCGAGTTGCCGATCACGCCCGGCCGCGAGGTGCACGTGGACCCGCAGGCGTACGTCGCCCACCACGGGGACGTGCGCAACAAGCTCTCCACGGCGCTGGGCTGGCGCGACATGGTGGGGCGCGGCTCGGGCGAGGCGTTCCAGCTGGAACTCAGCGGCAGTGGTGCGGTGTACGTCCAGGCGTCGGAGGAGAAGCTGTGAGCACGCCCGTGATCTTCGATCCGACGACGCTGCCGTCGGACGACAACGTCAACGCGTACACCTTCTGCGTGGAGCTGAAGGGTAGTCAGTGGTTCCTCCAGAAGGGGAAGATGATCGCCTACTACGGGCGCATCGACTTCGACGGAGTGGGCAACGGCCGCTTCGACCGGCTGCTGCGGACGAGCTTTCACTCGCCGATGCACGCGAGCGACTGGGTGGTCGCCGAGGGCAGCGGCAAGATGCTGCTCGCGGACCGGGCCTTCGACGTCAACTCCTTCGACCTCGACAACGGCAACCTGACCATCCGCTCCGGCAACCTGCTGGCGTTCCAGCCGTCGCTGGCGCTGAAGCAGTCGATCGTGCCGGGGTTCCTCACGCTGATCGGCACGGGGAAGTTCGTGGCGGCCTCGAACGGGCCGGTGGTCTTCATGGAGCCGCCGCTGCGGGTGGACCCGCAGGCCCTCGTGGGCTGGGCGGACTGCCCGTCGCCGTGCCACCACTACGACCACGGGTACATGCGGGGCGTGATGGGCGGGCTGCGGTCACTGACGGGGATCGGCGGGACGTCCGGCGAGGAGCACCAGTTCGAGTTCGTGGGCGCGGGGACGGTGCTGCTGCAGTCGACCGAGGTGCTGATGGCCGAGCAGTCGGTGGGCGCGGTTCCGGTGGAGGCGGGGGTGCCGGGCGGGGGACGTCCCGGCGTCCACGGCGGAGGTCAACCTGGGTCCGCACCCCGCCTCCCCGGCCAGCTGGGGGATCTCCAGCGTCGGTTCGGCCTGTGAGCGGTAGTCTGCGGAGCGTGATTCCCAGGGGTACGCCCCGGGCCCGGCCCTTTCTCGTGCCCGGAGCGCCGCGCGTGCCGTGCGCGGCCCGGTGACCGGCGGCGGATGCCGAGGTGAGTGCCGGGCGGGTGCCGGGGGTCACAGCCCCCACTTCGTCCGGCTTTCAACTTCTTAGGTAGAATCCATATATGGAGACCGAGACGGCCACACGCTGGCTGAGCGACACGGAGCAGCGTGCCTGGCGCACCCACCTGGACGTCAGCAGACTGCTCACGCACGAGCTGGAGAGAGACCTCCAGCCGTTCGGCCTGACCATGAACGACTACGAGATCCTCGTCAACCTCTCCGAGGCCGAGGAGCAGCGCCTGCGGATGAGCGACCTCGCCTCGCTCACCCTCCAGTCCAAGAGCCGGCTCTCGCACCAGATCACCCGCATGGAGAACGCCGGGCTGGTCAAGCGCGAGAACTGCGAGTCGGACCGGCGCGGACTCTTCGCGGTCCTCACCGACCTCGGCGGGGAGACGATGCGGAAGGTGGCGCCGTACCACGTCGCTTCCGTCCGCAAGCACTTCATGGACCTGCTGTCCCCCGAGGCTCTGGCCGAACTGCACGCGGCTCTCACCCCGATCGCGGAGCATCTGCGCGGCCGGCGCGGCAGGCCGTAACCGCCCCCGTACGGGTGCGTACCGGCGCGGCAGGCCGTAACCGCTGCCCGAGGCCGTGTTGTGAAAGTAGCGCCGTCCGCCCGGAGGGCGGGTCAGGCGACGTCTGGTGCGTGCGATCGCAAGGCGGAGGGTCGCCCCGATACTGGACGTATCGGGGTGATCCCGACAACGCGGCGAGCGTGCGTGCCAGGCGTCGCCCGACAGGCGGGACTTTCACAACACGGCCTAGTGCGTACCGGGGCGGCCCGCACGCCGCGCCGGTACGCGCGCCCGGTCAGGGCGCTGCCGAGGTGACCCCCGCGACCAGTTCGTCGGCCGCGCCGTACGGGTCGAGCCGGCCCGCCACGATGCGCTCCGCCAGCGCTTCGAGTCGGCGGTCGCCGTGCAGGTCGGCGATCCGCTCGCGCAGGGCGGCCACCGCGATCGTCTCCACCTCGCGGGCGGCCCTAGCGGTGCGCCGGGCCGCCAGCACCCCGTGCTCCTCCATCCACGCCCGGTGCTTCTCCAGTGCCTCGACCAGCTCGTCGACGCCCTCGCCCCGGGCGGCCACCGTCTTCACGATCGGCGGCCGCCAGTCGCCCGGGCCCCGGGACTCCCCGAGGCCGAGCATGTGGTTCAGCTCCCGGGCGGTGGCGTCCGCGCCGTCCCGGTCCGCCTTGTTGACGACGTACACGTCGCCGATCTCCAGGATTCCGGCCTTCGCCGCCTGGATGCCGTCGCCCATGCCCGGCGCGAGCATCACCACCGAGGTGTCGGCCTGCGAGGCGATCTCCACCTCGGACTGGCCCACCCCGACCGTCTCCACCAGCACCACGTCGCACCCCGCCGCGTCCAGCACCCGGACGGCCTGCGGCGCGGAGCGAGCGAGGCCGCCCAGATGGCCCCGGGTCGCCATGGACCGGATGTAGACCCCGGGGTCGGAAGCGTGGTCCGACATCCGCACCCGGTCGCCCAGCAGCGCCCCGCCGGAGAACGGCGAGGACGGGTCGACCGCGAGCACGCCGACCCGCTTGCCGGCCTTGCGGTAGGCGGTGACCAGCGCCGAGGTGGAGGTGGACTTGCCGACCCCGGGCGAGCCGGTCAGCCCGACGACGTACGCGTGCCCCGCCAGCGGGGCCAGCGCCGCCATCACCTCGCGCAATTGCGGCGAAGCCCCCTCCACCAGCGAGATCAGCCGGGCGACCGCACGCGGTCTGCCCTGCCGTGCCTGTTCCACCAGGGTGGGGACGTCCACCATCACCGCTCCGTTCCTCTCACCGCGTGCCGTGCCGCGCCGCCGGGCCGTGCGTCACCCGTACTACTTGCCCGGTACGCGGATGATCAGCGCGTCGCCCTGACCGCCGCCGCCGCAGAGCGCCGCCGCACCGGTACCGCCGCCGCGCCGCTTCAGCTCCAGCGCCAGGTGCAGCACCACGCGGGCGCCGGACATCCCGATCGGGTGGCCGAGCGCGATGGCCCCGCCGTTGACGTTGACCTTCTCCGACGTGATGCCGAGGTCCTTCATCGACTGCACGGCGACGGCCGCGAACGCCTCGTTGATCTCCACGAGGTCCAGGTCGTCGACGGTCAGCCCGTCCTTCTTCAGGGCGTGCCGGATGGCGTTGGACGGCTGGGACTGGAGCGAGTTGTCCGGACCGGCCACGTTGCCGTGGGCGCCGATCTCCGCGATCCAGTCGAGCCCCAGCTCCTGGGCCTTCGCCTTGCTCATCACGACGACCGCGGCGGCACCGTCGGAGATCTGCGAGGAGGAGCCGGCGGTGATCGTGCCGTCCTTGGCGAAGGCGGGCCGGAGCCGGCCGAGCGACTCGACGGTCGTCTCGGGGCGGATGCCCTCGTCCTCGGCGAAGAGCACGGGGTCGCCCTTGCGCTGCGGGATCTCGACCGGGGTGATCTCGGCCTCGAAGAGCCCGTTCTCGCGGGCGGCGGCGGCGCGCTGGTGGGAGAGGGCGGCGACCTCGTCCTGCGCGGCGCGCTCCAGGCCCAGACGGGTGTTGTGCTTCTCGGTCGACTCGCCCATCGCGATGTTCTCGAAGGCGTCGGTCAGACCGTCGTACGCCATCGCGTCGAGCATCTCGATCGCGCCGTACTTGTACCCCTCGCGGGACTTCGGCAGCAGGTGCGGGGCGTTGGTCATGGACTCCTGGCCGCCCGCCACGACCACGTCGAACTCACCGGCGCGGATCAGCTGGTCCGCCAGCGCGATGGCGTCGAGCCCGGAGAGACACACCTTGTTGACGGTGAGCGCGGGGACGTTCATCGGGATGCCCGCCTTGACGGCCGCCTGCCGGGCCGGGATCTGGCCCGCGCCGGCCTGGAGCACCTGTCCCATGATCACGTACTCGACCTGGTCGCCGCCGATGCCGGCCCGGTCCAGCGCCGCCTTGATGGCGAAGCCGCCGAGGTCCGCGCCGGAGAAGCTCTTCAGGGAGCCGAGCAGCCGGCCCATGGGCGTACGGGCGCCCGCGACGATCACTGAGGTGGTGGTACCTGTCGTTCCTGACATGGGCACGGCCCCTAAGGAGGTGAGGGTGGTTGACGAGGGTTGACTTGAAAATGTACTGAGACGCCCACCGTCCGTCATCCGGCAGCGTGTGTGATCGCGCGCACCTTGCCAATCCTCCTCCCGGACGCTGCACTGGTCCCATGCTGACGCGAATCGACCACATCGGGATCGCCTGCTTCGACCTCGACAAGACGGTGGAGTTCTACCGCTCCACGTACGGCTTCGAGGTCCACCACTCGGAGGTCAACGAAGAGCAGGGCGTGCGCGAGGCCATGCTGAGGATCAACGGCACCTCCGACGGCGGAGCCTCCTACCTCCAGCTGCTGGAGCCGACCCGGCCCGACTCGGCCGTCGGCAAGTGGCTGGAGAAGAACGGCGAGGGCGTTCACCACATCGCCTTCGGTACCGAGGACGTGGACCAGGACTCCTCGGACATCCGCGAGAAGGGGGTACGGGTCCTCTACGACGAGCCCCGCACCGGCTCCATGGGCTCCCGGATCACCTTCCTCCACCCGAAGGACTGCCACGGGGTCCTCACCGAACTGGTCACGTCCCGGACGGAGCACTGACCGCCGGATACCCGGCCCGGTAGAGTGGGCCGTTCCGGGCCGGGGCCGGGGCCGGGGCCGTGAAAACGTCCCTGTCGTTTGTCTGTCACCATTCCCCGGGGGGCCGCTCGCCGGCGGGCGGTCCTGTATGGAGAGTTGCGACCAGGGGACGGATGGGACCGCGCAGTGCGGGGCTACGAACGCCAGGAGAGCCACCGAGCTGAAGACGACCACCTCTCGCGGTTCGAAGCCGAGATGGACCGGCTGAAAACCGACCGGGAGAAGGCCGTCCAGCACGCCGAGGACCTCGGTTACCAGGTCGAGGTCTTGCGAGCCAAGCTGCACGAGGCTCGGCGCAATCTCGCGACCCGTCCCGCCTACGGCGGCGCGGACTTGGGATACCAGGCCGAGCAGATGCTCCGTGACGCCCAGGCCCAGGCCGAGCAGGTGCGGGCCGACGCCGAGCGCGAGCTGCGCGATGCCCGGGCACAGACGCAGCGCATCCTCCAGGAGCACGCGGAGCACCAGGCCCGGCTCCAGGCCGAACTCCACAACGAGGCGGTCCAGCGCCGCCAGCGCCTCGACCAGGAACTGGCCGAACGCCGGCAGACCGTCGAAGCCCACGTCAACGAGAACGTCGCCTGGGCCGAGCAGCTGCGCGCCCGTACGGAGTCCCAGGCCCGCCGGCTCATGGAGGAGTCCCGGTCCGAGGCCGAGCAGTCCGTGAACGCCGCGCGGAGCGAGGCCGCCCGGGTCGCCGAGGAGACCCGCCAGCGGCTCGGCTCCGAGGCCGAGACCTCCCGCGCCGAGGCCGAGGCGATCCTGCTGCGCGCCCGCCGGGACGCCGAACGGATGCTGAGCACCGCCGCCGGCCAGGCCCAGGAGGCCACCCAGCACGCCGAGGAACTGCGGTCCACGACCACCGCCGAGGCCGACCGGGTCCGCCGGCAGGCCACCGACCTCCAGCGCTCCGCCGAACAGCACGCCCAGGAGGCCGAGACCCGGCTGCGCGAAGCGCGGCTGGAGGCGGAGAAGCTCCTCTCCGAGGCCAAGGACGCCGCGTCGAAGACGCTGGCCGGGGCCGAGTCGCAGAACGAACAGCGCACCCGCACCGCGAAGTCGGAGATCGCCCGGCTGGTCGGCGAAGCCACCAAGAGCGCCGAGACGCTGAAGGAAGAGTCCGAGCAGGCCCTCGCCGACGCCCGCGCCGAGGCGGAGCGGCTCCTCGCGGAGGCGGCCGAGAAGGCGCGTACGGCGGCTGCCGAGGACACCGCGGCCCAGCTCGCCAAGGCCGCCCGCAGCGCCGAGGAGGTGCTGACCAAGGCGTCCGAGGACGCGTCCTCCACCACCCGGGCCGCCGCGGAGGAGGCCGAGCGCATCCGCCGCGAGGCGGAGACCGAGGCGGACCGGCTGCGCGGCGAGGCCGCCGAGCAGGCCGACCAGCTCAAGGGCGCGGCCGAGGAAGGCACCAAGGAGTACCGGGCCAAGACGGTCGAGCTCCAGGAAGAGGCCCGCCGGCTGCGCGGCGAGGCCGAGCAGCTGCGCTCCGAGGCGGTCGCCGAGGGCGAGCGCATCCGGGGCGAGGCCCGCCGCGAGGCCGTCCAGCAGATCGAGGAGGGTGCCCGCACCGCCGAGGAGCTGCTGACCAAGGCGAGGACCGACGCCGAGGAGCAGCGTGCCTCCGCCTCCGCCGAGAGCGAGCGGGTCCGCACCGAGGCCGGCGAGCGCTCGACGACCCTGCGCAAGCAGGCCGAGGAGGCCCTGGAGCGCGCCCGCGCCGAGGCCGAGGCCCTGCGGGCGGAGGCCGAGGAGCAGGCGGAGTCCACGAAGACGGCGGCCGAGGAGGCCGCCGAGGAACTGCGCGCCGAGACGGAACGCCAGGTGGCGGCCCGCGCCGAGGAGGCCGCGGCGGAACTGGACCGGCTGCGCACCGACGCCGAGACCCGGGTCACCTCCGCCGAGGAGGCCCTCGGTACGGCCCGTACGGAGGCGGAGCGCATCCGCCGGGAGACGGCCGAGGAGTCCGAGCGGCTGCGCGCCGAGGCCACCGAGCGGCTGCGCACCCTCCAGGAGCAGGCCGAGGCGGAGGCGCAGCGGCTGCGCGACGAGGCCGCGGCCGACGCGGCCCAGTCGCGTTCCGAGGGCGAGACCGTCGCCGTACGGCTGCGTACCGAGGCGGCCACCGAGGCGGAGCGCCTCAAGTCCGAGGCTCAGGAGACGGCCGACCGGGTGCGGGCCGAGGCGGCTGCCGCCGCCGAGCGCGTCGCGGCCGAGGCGGCCGAGGCGCTGGAGGCCGCCCAGGAGGAGGCCAACCGGCGTCGCCGCACGGCCGAGGAGACCCTGGAGACGGCCCGGTCCGAGGCCGGGCAGGAGCGCGAGCGGGCCCGCGAGCAGAGCGAGGAGCTCCTCGCGTCCGCCCGTACCCGGGTCGAGGAGGCACAGACCGAGGCGCAGCGCCTCGTCGGCGAGGCGGAGAGCCGTTCGGCCGAACTGGTCGCCGCCGCCGAGCAGACGGCCCAGCAGGTACGCGAATCGGTCGCCGGACTGCACGAGCAGGCCGAGACGGAGATCGCCGCGCAGCGCACGGCCGCCGAGCAGGAGGCCACGCGGACGCGGACCGAGGCGCGGGAGGAGGCGGACCGGCTGCGCGCCGACGCCGCCGCGGAGCGGGAGCGGGCCGGCGAGGACGCCAACCGCATCCGTCAGGTCGCGGCCGAGGAGTCGGACGCGGCGAAGGCGCTCGCGGAGCGGACCGTCACGGACGCCATCGCGGAGTCCGAGCGGCTGCGCGCGGAGGCCGCGGAGTACAGCCAGCGGGTGCGTACCGAGGCGTCCGACGCCCTCACGTCCGCCGAGCAGGACGCCTCCCGGTCCCGTGCGGAGGCCCGCGAGGACGCCAACCGCATGCGGTCCGACGCGGCGGTGCAGGCCGACCGGCTGGTCGCGGAGGCGACGAGCGAGGGCGAGCGCATCCGTCAGGAGGCGACCGACTCGTCGAACCAGCTCGTCGGCGAGGCCACGAAGGAGGCCGAGCGGCGTCGCTCGGAGGCGGCGAAGACCGTGGCCTCGGCGCAGGAGCACGCGGCCCGTACCCGCGAGGAGTCCGCGAAGCTGCGGACCGACGCGGAGGAGGCGGCCGAGAAGCTCGGCAACGACGCCCGCGAGGAGGCCGAGCGTGCGCTGGACGAGGCGCGGCAGTCGGCGGCCAAGCGCCGGGCGGACGCGGCCGAGCAGGCGGACCAGCTGATCAACAAGGCGCGCGAGGAGGCTCTGCGGACGGCCACCGAGTCGGAGGCGCAGGCCGACACCATGGTCGACGCCGCCCGCAAGGAGGCCGTCCGGATCACCTCGGAGGCCACCGTCGAGGGCAACACCCTGGTGGAGCGGGCGCGCACCGACGCCGACGAACTGCTGGTCGGCGCGCGACGGGACGCCACCGCCACCCGGGAGCGCGCGGAGGAACACCGCACCCGGACGGAGGCCGAGGTCGAGGAGCTGCACGAGCGGGCCCGCCGGGAGACGTCCGAGCAGATGAAGACCGCCGGGGAGCGTGTCGACCATCTGATGAAGGCGGCCACCGAGCAGCGCGACGAGGCCGAGAAGAAGGCCAAGGAGCTGCTGTCCGACGCGAATTCGGAAGCGGGCAAGGTCCGGATCGCGGCGGTCAAGCGCGCGGAGTCCCTGCTCAAGGAGGCGGAGTCCAAGAAGGCGGAGCTCATCCGCGAGGCCGAGAAGCTGCGGGCCGAGGCCGCGGCCGAGGCGAAGCGTACGGTGGACGAGGGACAGCGGGAACTCGACGTCCTCGTGCGCAGGCGCGCGGACATCAATACGGAGATCTCCCGTGTCCAGGACGTGCTGGAGGCGTTGGAGTCTTTCGAGGTTCCGGCGGGAGGCGGGAAGGCCGCCGGCGGGGGAACTCTCGGGGGCGGGATCAAGGCCGCGGCCGGCGCGGGTACCCGGGCGGGCGGCAAGCAGACGGAGGGCTGAGGGACTGTCGGGGACGGGGGACGGGGTGCGCGACCGCGTGCGACCGGCGTTCCCGGCCACCCCGGAGAGTGATCAGCGTCGCACGGGTCCGCCACCCGAAAGAGGTGTCATTCTCCAGATCAAACTGGTATCTCCACGCTGACACGCCGCTTTGGCCCCTAGGATTCCCTCTATCACCTCACCGGTCTCATTCGACAGGAAACCCATGAGCGACCCCTCTTCCCCCTTCGGCTTCGAGCTCGTGCGACGTGGTTACGACCGCGGTCAGGTGGACGACCGCATCACCAAGCTCGTCGCCGACCGTGATAGTGCGCTCGCGCGCATCACCTCCCTGGAGAAGCGCATCGAGGAGCTCCACCTCGAGACGCAGAACGCCCAGGCCCAGGTGAGCGACGCCGAGCCCTCCTACGCCGGCCTCGGTGCCCGCGTCGAGAAGATCCTCCGCCTCGCCGAGGAGGAGGCCAAGGACCTGCGCGAAGAGGCCCGCCGCGCCGCCGAGCAGCACCGCGAGCTGGCCGAGTCGGCCGCCCAGCAGGTGCGCAACGACGCGGAGAACTTCGCCGCCGAGCGGAAGGCGAAGGCGGAGGACGACGGGGTCCGTATCGTCGACAAGGCCAAGGGCGAGGCGACCACGCTGCGCACCGAGGCGCAGAAGGACGCCCAGCAGAAGCGCGAGGAGGCGGACGCCCTCTTCGAGGAGACCCGCGCCAAGGCCGCCCAGGCCGCCGCGGACTTCGAGACCAACCTGGCCAAGCGCCGCGACCAGTCGGAGCGCGACCTCGCGTCCCGTCAGGCCAAGGCCGAGAAGCGCCTCGCGGAGATCGAGCACCGCGCGGAGCAGCTCCGCCTGGAGGCCGAGAAGCTCCGTACGGACGCCGAGCGCCGGGCCCGCCAGACGGTGGAGACCGCGCAGCGCCAGTCCGAGGACATCGTGGCCGACGCGAACGCCAAGGCCGACCGCATCCGCAGCGAGTCGGAGCGCGAGCTGGCGGCGCTCACCAACCGCCGCGACTCGATCAACGCCCAGCTGACCAACGTCCGCGAGATGCTGGCGACGCTGACCGGCGCGGCCGTGGCCGCCGCCTCCTCCCCGGTGGACGACGAGCCCGCCACCCGTGGTGTCCCGGCCCAGCAGACCCGCTGACGCCGTCTCACACCCTCGGCCCACCTTCGTGCGCCCGGTTCCGCCTTTGTGGTGGCGCCGGGCGCGCGGCCGTTCTAGCGTGAACGCATGATCGAGCTCGAAGGACTGACCAAGCGCTACGGCCAGAAGGTCGCCGTCGACGCCTTGTCCTGCCGAATCAGACCGGGGATGGTCACCGGTTTCCTCGGCCCGAACGGCGCGGGCAAGTCCACCACGATGCGGATGATGCTCGATCTGGACAACCCGACCAGTGGTTCGGTGCGCATCGACGGCAAGCGGTACCGCGAGCTGGACGAGCCGCTGAAGTACATCGGGGCGCTGCTCGACGCCAAGTCGATGCACGGCGGCCGGAGCGCGTACAACAATCTGCTCTGCCTGGCGCAGAGCAACCGCATCCCCGCCTCGCGGGTCGCGGAGGTGCTCGACACGGTCGGGCTGAGCGCGGTGGCGAGGAAGAAGTCGAAGGGCTTCTCGCTGGGCATGGGGCAGCGGCTCGGTATCGCCTCGGCGCTGCTGGGCGATCCGCAGATCCTGATGTTCGACGAGCCGGTCAACGGTCTCGACCCCGAGGGCATCCACTGGATCCGGAACCTGATGCGCGCGCTCGCCGCCGAGGGCCGGACGATCTTCGTCTCCTCGCACCTGATGAGCGAGATGGCGCTGACGGCGGACCACCTGATCGTGATCGGTCAGGGGCGGCTGCTCGCCGACACGTCGATGGCGGACTTCATCCACCAGAACTCACGGAGTTACGTGCGGCTGCGCTCCCCGGACCAGGAGCGGCTGCGCGACGCGCTCGCCGCCGGGGGCTTCACCCCGGTCGAGGCGGAGAACGGCACCCTGGAGGTCGACGGCGCGACGAGCGAGCAGCTCGGTGAGCTGGCCGCGCGCCATCAGCTCGTCCTCCACGAACTGAGCCCGCAACGGGCCTCGTTGGAGGAGGCGTTCATGCAGATGACGGCGGGTTCGGTGGAGTACCACGCGCACGGGGACGCCGAGGCGGCTGTCGGCGCGGCCGGTGCGGGCGCGGTTCCCCCGGCGGCGGCCGACGGCCCGAGGCAGGCAGGTGGTCCCGGGCAGGCGGGCGGGCGCTGGGGCGCCGGCTGGAACGACTCCGACGGCAAGGGGGTGTGACCGATGGCATCGGTACCCGCGGTCCTGACCTCCGAGTGGACGAAGATCCGTACGGTCTCCTCCACCACGTGGACGCTCATCTCGGCCTTCGTCGTCACGGTGGCCATGGGCGCCGCCCTGAGCGCGCTGTTCAGGTCGCGGTTCGACGACCTCGACGCCACGGAACGGGCGACCTTCGACCCCACCTTCGTCAGCTTCTCCGGGATGATCCTCGGTCAGCTCGCGATGGTCGTCTTCGGCGTACTGGTGGTCGGTACGGAGTACAGCTCCGGGATGATCCGGACCTCGCTGGCTGCCGTGCCCCGGCGCGGCACGCTCCTCTTCAGCAAGATCGCGGTGGCCGGGGTGCTCGCCCTGGTCGTCGGGCTGATCACCAGCTTCGTCGCCTTCCTCCTCGGACAGGCGCTGCTCGGCGACCACGGCACGGACCTCGGCGCGGACAACGTGCTGCGCGCGGTGGTCGGCGGTGGCCTCTACATGGGCCTCATCGCGGTCTTCTCGATGGGCGTGGCCGCGATGCTGCGGAGTTCGATGCTCTCGCTGGGCATCCTGATGCCCTTCTTCTTCCTCGTCTCGCAGATCCTGTCCTCGGTCCCGGGCGCCAAGACGGTGGCCCGTTACTTCCCCGACCAGGCGGGCTCCAAGATCATGCAGGTGATCCCCGACGCGATGGGCAGTGACAAGGCGCCGTACGGGCCCTGGGGCGGACTCGGCATCATGGTGATCTGGGTGGTCGCGGCGCTGGTGGGCGGCTACCTCGTGCTCCGGAAGCGGGACGCGTAGGCGGTGGCCCGCCCGAGCGGAACGGTCGGACACGCTGGAAAGGGTTTGTCCCGCGGCCCCCGTGTGCCGGGGACCGCGGGACAACCCGGGGCGCTGAGGCACCGGAATCTTTCGGAGGTTCAGGGCTCAGGCCCGGCCGGAGCGGCTCAGTGGTCGCTGTCGCCGTCGAGCAGGCGGGCCTGCACGAAGTTCCAGGTGCCCGGGGTGCTCGACCAGCCGGTCACGGGAGCGTCGAAGCCTGATCCGGTCGTCTTGGCCGGCCAGGTGAACATCCGGACGAACTCCTGCGGGCGGGTCTCGGAGACGGGGTAACGCCCCAGGGCGGCGAGGTCGTCGCGTCCGTCACCGTTGTAGTCGCCGGCGACGACGGACAGGTTGCCGAAGGTGAAGGCGCCGGCCGCGCCGGTCCAGGCGGTGACGGGTGCGGAGAACTTCCCCGCGGTGGTGCTGGTCAGCGTGGACACCGTGTCGTGCCCGTCCTCGTAGTCGTACCAGAGGGCGACGTCGTCGCGTCCGTCACCGTTGAAGTCTCCCGCGTAGGGAGTGGCACGGTTCCAGTCGCCCCAGGTCGTGGTGCTGGTCCAGGAGGAGAGGGCGTTCTGGAAGCCCCCGTCCTGGTCGGCGAGCCAGGTGAACATGGCTACGTGGCCGTCGTTGTAGTCGGCGAAGCCGGCCAGGTCGTCGCGCCCGTCGCCGTTGTAGTCGCCGGTGACGTACTTGATGTTCTCGGTCACCCAGCCGTCGGCGCTGGTGAACGAGGTGAACGGCGCGTCGAGGAGACCGTCGGCGGTGGCCGTGAAGGTGTACAGCGTGTCGCTGCCGTTGGCGAACTTGTACCAGACGGCGATGTCGTCGCGGCCGTCGCCGTCGAAGTCACCGCTGTGCAGGCTCATGCTGGTGCCGCGCCAGGAGTTGGACCAGGCCAGGACGGGAGTGGCGAATCCGCCGTCGGGCTTGCCGAGGGCGGTGTAGATCTTCGCGGTGTCGTTCCCGGCGTCGTAGAGCATGGCCGCGTCGCCGAGGCCGTCACCGTCGTAGTCACCGGTGACGAACTGCATCTTGCTGACGTCCCAGGCGCCGACCGCGGACACGTAGGAGAGGAACGGCTCGGTCAGGGTGGCGTCGGAGCCGGCGGTCAGGGTGAAGGTCGAGTTGTGACCGTCCAGGTAGGTGTACCAGACGCCGATGTCACTGCGGCCGTCACCGTTGTAGTCGTGGCGGGGTGTGACCGCGCCGACCGTCGCGTCGATCCAGGTACGCACCGTGTCCGTGCGGGTGTCGACGGCACCCGTCCGGGTGTCGGCCGGATCGGCGCCGAAGCAGCCGCCCTCCCAGGCACGGCTGTTGATGCCGACGAGCTGCGCCGAACCGCCGACCCGGCGGAAGGTGGGGCCTCCACCGTCGCCCTTGCAGACGGCGGCGCCGTCCTTGCCGGTGATGGCCACCTCGGTGTCACCGACCGTGGTCGCGGTGAAGGAGCCGGTGTGCAGTCGCACCGGCGCCCATTCGTCCTTGGTACGCCCGTATCCCGCGGACAGCAGCTCCTCGCCCGCCACGGGCGCGGTCGTGCTGAGCTCGACAGGGGTGATGCCGGTGACCGGGGCGGCGAGCTTGGCGAGCACCAAGTCCTGGTCGGGGTGGGGAACGAGCTTGACGACGTTGCGGACCTGCCCGGCCGTGCTGGTCAGATCCGTGCGTCCGACGGTCGCGACCGTCTTCGTCTTCGGAGCACCTGCCGGGACGTCGAGTCCGGCGACGGGATTGTCGACGAAGCAACTTGCGGCGGTGAGGAGCCACTGTTCGTCCACCAACGCGCCGGAACAGGCACGGGCGGCGTCTCCCTCACCGATTTCCACCCGTGCGGTGAACGCGGAGGTCGCATCGGTGTCGGCGGTGCCGCTGACCGCGCTCGCGGGGGCACCGGCGAGCGTCAGCTCCACCGCGAGCAGGGCTGCGGCGAGCGCCGGGAGGCGCAGGGGTCTGGTGTGTCGCATGAGTCTTTGACTTTCTGGTACGGAGGGCTGCCCGCCGGGTGAAGGGGGCGGCAGCACGGCACGACGGCGGACGTGGAAACGGCGGCCGCGGGGCGCTCGACGGACCCACGGGCTGTGTCCGTCGGAGTGCCGGGACCGTCCGGTCTCGTGGACCGGGGTTGCCCGGCGGACTCCGGTCTCGTGGATTGGGTTCGCCCGGCGGACGGCGAGGCGGTCGGGGCTCGACGAGCGTGGCCCGCCTGCCCGGGCGGTTACTTGGAGGCCCTGATCTCCACGAGCGTCCAGTCCTGGCTGGCGTCGACGGAGCGACCCACCCCGAGCCACTGGTTCTTGGTGGCGGTCCAGCTTTGCTCATCGGAGTCCGTGGTCAGGGAGACCGTGGTGGTGTAGTCGCCGGCGCCCCAGACCGAGAAGGCGGTCGGTATCTCCAGGCTCAGCCAGCCGCCGTTGCCGGTGACGAGGAAGCAGATGTTCACCCCGGCGGGCTGCGACGACGACCTGACCTTCACCAGGTTGCCCCCGGCCGCACAGTCGGCCAGGACGATGTGCCCGTCGCCCCGCTTGAGGGTGATGCCCGTCTCGGCGAGGATCCGCTCGGCACCGGGGTAGCCGAAATCCTCGACCGCGTAGCCGGGTGCCTCGTCGGCGACGAGGGAGGCGACCCGATCCGCCCCGTCCGACGAACCCTTCTGGCCGGATGCGGAGCCGGCCGCCACCACGCAGGCGGCCACGCCGGCCGCCACGGCCACGACGGCGGCCCGACGTCGCAGCCCTCTGTACTTCGCCCTTGCCTCGGTCGCACCAGGTGTACCCATGACAGTCCTCACGCTCGATTCCCTCCACATAAAGAGAAATGACTCCCCGAATTCACCTCCGATTCACCATCACGTCATGGATGATGAATTCGGAATTCACCGTTCCGACATCGAAGTACACCGGCCCGGCAATCCATCCGAAGATCCTCTCGACACGCCATACAAGCTCAGTCCGCGCACTTTTGTCCACCACATAAAGACGGTCGTTCACGTTTCAGCCACCAGGGCCGCCACGACTCATCCACGTTGCCCTCATATACCCCCGCAACACGTGGTCGGGTTGGTTATGCACGAAAATGACCGCACCCCCCGGGAACGCGAAGTCACGCCCGAGCCGCTTCCCGCTCCGACGCCGGAAAGGCCCCCCGCCGCCGCCCGGGGAACGGGACCAGGCAGCCTCTACCGACCCCTGCAAGCCCACGGGACCGACAAGAACCTGGACATCCGGCGCACCGCAGGCCCGTACGGGGCGGCGTTCCGCCATCCGCCCCGTCTGCACCACGGGCAGATCCGGTAAATTCCCCTGAACCGAGCCACCTTTCATTCCGGAGCATCCGTACCAGTCCATGGTGTGGGAAATTAAGTACGGCCGACCTCAAGTTCGTCCCGGAATTCGGGATGAATCAGCACACGGCATCGGATGCGATGCAGCGCAAGGCGGAGGAACGCTCGCATACTGGGTGTGTGCGGACGTTCCGACAGCGCGGCGAAGCGCCGCAGCCCTCGTCGCGCACCCGCCAGAAATTGCGGGACAGCCTTGAGGGGCGGCATGAGGGGGATTCGTTCGCGGAGCGGTGTGCGATGCGAAGTCGGCTTATCGCGTTCAGCCCTGCGGGAACCGCCTACGGGTCTTCGCACCGCGAAGGAGCCGGACCGGCACCCGCAGGACCCGGCTCGTCGACCCAGTCGTCCGGGCAGGTGCCCGGACACCCCTCCGCGGACCGGTCGCGCCTTCGCCGGAACCGTACGGACCTGGTTATCCTCCTCACTCACACGGGGGTACACGGCCGAGCGGGCCGGGCCCCGACGACGGATGAGTCGATGGGGCTGGGAATGATCGAGGCAGTCGGCCTGACCAAGCGTTACGGCGGCCAGACGGCCGTGGACAACCTCTCCTTCCGGATCAGGCCAGGAGTGGTCACGGGCTTCCTCGGCCCGAACGGGTCGGGCAAGTCCACCACCATGCGGATGATGCTCGGACTCGACCGGCCGACGTCCGGCCACGTGACGATCGGCGGCCACTCCTATCCGAGCCTGCCGAACGCACCCCGCCAGGTGGGCGCGCTGCTGGACGCGAAGGCGGTGCACGGCGGGCGCAGCGCCCGTAACCACCTGTTGTCACTGGCCCAGCTGGCGGGCATCCCGGCAGCCCGGGTCGACGAGGTGCTCGGCGTGGTGGGTCTGCGTGAGGTGGCCCACCGACGCTCCAGGAACTACTCGCTCGGGATGGGGCAGCGGCTCGGCATCGCGGCGGCGCTGCTGGGCGATCCGCAGGTGCTGCTCTTCGACGAGCCGGTCAACGGTCTCGACCCGGAGGGCATCCTCTGGGTCCGCAACCTGATGAAGGCGCTGGCGGCCGAGGGCCGAACGGTCTTCGTCTCCAGCCACCTGATGAGCGAGATGGCCCTGACGGCGGACCATCTGATCGTGATCGGGCGGGGCAGGCTGCTCTCCGACATGAGCGTCAAGGAGTTCATCTCGGTCAACTCCGCGGACTTCGCCCGGATCAGGGTGGCCGAGGACGCTCCGGAGTCCCGCGAGAAACTGACCGCCGCGCTGACGGGGGCGGGCGGACGGGTGCTGTCCGAGCCGGACGGCGCACTGCGGGTGGCCGGGCTGCCGCTGCCGCGGATCAGCGACCTCGCGCACGGGGCCGACGTACGGCTGTGGGAACTGTCGCCGCACCAGGCGTCCCTGGAGGAGGCGTACATGCGGATGACGCAGCACGTCGTGGACTACCGTTCCACGGACGACCCGAAGGCGGAGCTCCGGCCGCCCGCGCCCCCGTACGCCGTCCCACAGCCCGCCCCGAGTGCTCCCGGGTACGGGCAGCCGCCGGTGCCGCAGCGGTGGTACGCGCCCGCGCCGCCCGGCCGGAATCCGTACGCCACCGACGGGGCGACCGCCCCCGCCGCCCCGGCGCAGGCCGTGTCCGCGCCGGTCGCGCCCGCGCCGACCGCCCCCGCCCCCGCCCCCGCCCCCGCCGAGCAGAAGACCAGCGAGGACTCCCGATGACGACGCCGGCCACACCGCCGCTCCCCCAGGCCGACCCGCAGCCCGGTCCGGGTCCCGCCTTCCACGGACCGGCCGTCCCCGGGGGAGGTCCGCGACTCAGCGACTACGTCTCGCCGATCCCGGTCCGCCCGGCCACCTTCGGCGACGCGGTCGTCTCCGAGTGGACGAAGATCCGCTCGGTGCGCTCCACGATGTGGACGCTCGGCACCATGGTCGCGCTGCTGCTGGGCATCGGTCTGCTCGTCGCCCTGGGGGTGAACGCGGCGAGCGATCCGGGCATCGACGAGGGGGACAGAGAGGTGCTGAGCCTCGGCTTCTTCGGGGTGCTGCTCGGCTCGATCTGCGTGATCACGCTCGGCGTGCTGACCATCGCCTCGGAGTTCGGCACCGGCATGATCCGTACGACGCTGACGGCGTGCCCGAGCCGGAGCCGGGTGCTCGCGGCGAAGGCGTTCGTCTTCTTCTTGCTGGTCTTCGTCCTCACCACGGTGACGGCGGCCGTCGTGGCCATGCTCCAGACGGCCATCCTCGGCGGCAGCTCCTCCGCTTCGGGCGCCGACTGGACGCGGGCCACGGTCGGGGTCGGGCTGTACACCGCGCTGCTGGGGCTGCTCTCGCTCGGTATCGGCACGATCGTCCGGCACTCGGCGGGCGCGATCACCATCATGATCGGGGTGGTGCTGCTGCCGCTGGTGCTGGCCCTGTTCATGGCCGTGGACCAGCTGAACCGGCTCCGGGAGCTGCTCTTCGAGTACTCCGTCCCCAGCCAGATCGCCGCGCTCTACGACTCTTCGATCACCGAATCCGGCCCGTCCGGCTGGGACCCGGTGGCGATCATGTTCCTGCTGTCCGCCGCCGTCCTGGTCGTCGCCAACCTGGCGCTGAACCGACGCGACGTCTGACGCACCGCCGCCACGCCCCTTACGCGGATCAGTGGCGCGGGGCGTTCCGGGACCGCTGCACCCGTGTGGTGCGGCGGTCCTTCGCGTTCCAGCACGCCTTGTGCCAGTGCCGCCGGTCGTCGATGCCGCCGTACTCGGGCCATGCCACCAGGTGGGGCACGCCGGACGGGATCTCCTGGTCGCAGCCGGGGCAGCGGTACCGCTTGCCCTGCGCGCTGGCCCCGGCCACCGGGCGCACCGACCACTCCTCGCCCTGCCAGCTCTCGGTGGCCTGGCCGCCGCCGTACCGGTCCCCCGTGAGGCTCGCGTCGGAGGACGGGCTCTCGCCGCCCTTGGGGCGGTTGCGGCGCGGGGACACGGGACACCTCACGGGGCTGCGGCGGGGACAGGGACTTCCAGCCTAAAGGGGCACGGGGACCGGGAGGGACCCGCGCACGCACCGATCGGGCCCCTCGCGTGACGGGCGCGATCGCGGGCAACGGAGCCGAAGGCCGTCCCGCGGTTCCCGGCGGGGCACTGGTTACCGGAAAATCGCAACAATTTCTCCCCGGCCCGTGCCTTTGGCACGTGTCAGGCGTTGATGCCAGTAGGGGAAAACCGCGTCGGCCGCAAGGAGGCAGAAGGCGATGCGCGTGGGAACGTTCGTACTGGCAGCGCAGTTTCCGGGTCAGGGACAGGGCGAGGCCCTGCACCGGGCGATCCGGACCGCCGAGGTGGCGGAGGAGTCGGGGCTCGACTCCGTGTGGCTGGCGGAGCACCATTTCGTGCCGTACGGGGTCTGCCCCTCGGCCGTGACGCTGGCCGCGCTGCTGCTCGGCCGCACCCGCAGAATCCGGGTCGGTACGGCGGTCAGCGTGCTGCCGACCCAGCACCCCGTGGCGCTCGGCGAACAGGCGGCACTGCTCCACCTGACGTCCGACGGCCGGTTCAGCCTCGGCGTGGGCCGGGGCGGGCCCTGGGTGGACCTGGAGGTCTTCGGCGCGGGCCTGGAGGCGTACGACAGCGGCTTCCCGGAGTCCCTGGACCTGCTGCTCGACTGGCTGCGTGAGCCCCGGGTGGCCGGGCGCGGGAGCCGCTACCCCTTCCGCGAGGTGGCGGTGGTGCCGCGCGCGGACGAACTGCTCGACGCGGACGGGGCGCCGCGGCCCGGTCCGGAGGTGATCGTGGCGTGCACCTCGCCCCAGACGGTGCGCCTCGCCGCGGAGAAGGCCTTGCCGATGCTGCTCGGGATGCACTGCGGGGACGAGGACAAGGCGGAGATGGTCGCGCTGTGGCGCCGCAGCGCCCGGGAAGCCGGTCATCCGCCGGAGACCGTCGCGGGAGCCGCGCACGTCTCGGCGGGTGTGGCCCAGATCGGGGACTGCCGGGAGGACGCCGTACAGACGCTGGTGAAGGCGATGCCGGAGTGGCTGCGGGACGGCCTGGGCAAGCACGTGACCGTCGACGGCCGGTACCGCGTGATGCGCGACCCCGTGGCGTACACCGAACTGCTCTGCGGACTGCACCCGGTGGGACCGCCGCGGTTCGCCGCCGACCGGCTCGCGGCAACGGCCGAACGCACGGGCATCACCCGCTTCGCACTCCTCGCCGAGGGTTCCGGCGACCTCGCGGCGACGGAGGAGAACGTGCGCCGGCTGGGCACCGAGGTGCTGCCGCTGCTGGTCTGAGGATCTCCCCCGCGACACCGACGCGGGCGTGCCCGCGTGGTCGTGCCGGTGCACCGGCGGCGGCGCGCACGGGACACCGCCGCTCCGGGGCGGGACCGTCTTCCGGGGGCGCCGGCCCCGGCCCGGAGCTGCGGTGGAGACGTTCAGCAGTCCCGGAGTTCGGGCGACTGGTTGAGCAACTGGCCTCTCACCGAGGTGAACTTGGCCAGCCGGTCGTCGACCGAGGGGTCGAGCGGGAAGACCGCGACACGGTGGCAGTTCTGGAATGCCAGTCGCACTCCGAAGTGCCGCTGCAGGGCTCCGCGTATCGCGTCGCTCGCGAGCGCGCGCAGCAGCTGGCCACGTGCCTGCTCGTTCGGCGGCGGCGTCTGGTTGTCGGCGAACTGCCCGCCGTCCACCTTCAGCTGGGCCACCAGGGAGCTGATCATCTCCCATGCGTAGGGCAGGGAGGTCCGGACGCAGTCGACGAAGTCGGCTTCGTCGACCTCGCCTCGCTCGGCCTGTTCCAAGAGGGCCGGTGAGACGTCGAGCGACATGGGTTCTCCTCTCGCGACCCCGGCAGGAGGCCGGGGCCTTACGGGCACGGCAGAAGGACGGCGGCGACGCAGCGTGCACACCCGGCGACCTCCTGTCTTCCACGGTAAGGGCGCGGTCCTGGTCGCACCAGGAGATTGGGAACACAACCGGCCAACAACGAACCCGAGCAAAGAGGGGCAAGACCCTATGCGCTGCGGCAGGGGCGGAAGTGGCTCAGGAGGTACGAATCGCGCCGACCGCCCGTTGTCGAGTAGCGTTGCCGACCATGCGTCTCGTCATCGCCCGTTGCTCCGTCGACTACGCGGGCCGGCTCACCGCCCACCTGCCCTCCGCTCCCCGTCTGATCCTGGTGAAGGCGGACGGCAGCGTCTCGATCCACGCTGACGACCGGGCGTACAAACCGCTCAACTGGATGTCCCCGCCGTGCACCCTGAAGGAAGGCTCCGGCGACGGCGCCGGCGTCTGGACGGTGGTGAACAAAGCGGGCGAGAAACTGATCATCACGATGGAGGAGATCCTCCACGACTCCTCGCACGAGCTCGGCGTCGATCCCGGCCTGATCAAGGACGGCGTGGAAGCACACCTCCAGGAGTTGCTCGCCGACCGGATCGAGATCCTGGGCGAGGGATACACCCTGATCCGCCGCGAATACCCCACCGCCATCGGCCCCGTGGACATCCTCTGCCGGGACGCCGAGGGCGCGACCGTGGCCGTGGAGCTCAAGCGGCGCGGTGACATCGACGGTGTCGAGCAGCTCACCCGTTATCTGGAACTGCTCAACCGCGATCCCCACCTGGCGCCGGTACGGGGCGTCTTCGCGGCGCAGGAGATCAAGCCGCAGGCGCGGGTGCTCGCCACGGACCGCAAGATCGGCTGTGTGGTCCTGGACTACGACGCGATGCGCGGTATCGAGGACGACAAGCTGCGGCTGTTCTGATTTCCCGCCGGCCCCCGTGGGGTACGGCCGACCGGACGGTTTGATCGACAAGCCGTCCGGTTTTCGATGTTTCGGGCGAGGCCGTGCGCCCGGGAAACGTCGCCCAGTGGCTGTCCCGCGATTCGTGGTGGAGCCGTGCGCGACGTCGGACGCGGTACGTCGCAAGGCGGAGGAACGTCCACATACTTGACATGTGCGGACGTTCCCGCAACGCGGTGAGACGCCGTAGTTGCCGTCGCGCACCCACCAGGAATCGCTGGACGGCTCTTGGCCCGGAATCCGGCTGCTCAGGCTCCGTCGGGAGTGGCGGTCGCCGTCCCGGGGCTTCCCCAAGGGCTCGCTTCGGCGGTGCCGGACGCGGTGGCCGAGGCGACGCCGCCGTCGTCACCGCTCCCGCCCCCGTCACCGCCGGGGCTCTCGCCGGTGGACGGGGGCTCCGTCGTCGGAGTGGCCGACGGGTCGCCGCTCGTCTCCGAGGGGGCCGGGGTGGAGCCCGTGGGGCTTCCCTTGGGCGGGGTCGAGGTCGAGGAAGAACCACCGGACGGCGGCTTCGTCGCCGCGCTGCCGGTGTCGGACGCGGTGGGCGAGGTGGTGGCCGGGTCAGGACTCTGCGCCGTACCACTGCTGCCGGGCGTGGGTGTGCCGGTGGCGTCCGGGGTGGGTGTACCGGACGTGCCGGGCCGGACGGACGTGCTGCCGGTCGGTGCGGAGCTGCTGCCGGAGCCGTCGTCGCCGGCGGGGGTGTCCTCGGCCGGGACGGTGCTCTCCTCGTCGCCCTCCTCGGCGGAGTGCCCGGGGGTGACGCTCTGGTTGCCCGCGTCCTCGCTGCCCGCCGTGACGCCGAGTGTCACGACGGTACCGAGCACCGCGACCAGCAGCGCACCCGCGCCGACAGCCACCAGGTTGCGCCGGGCTCCGGTGACGACGGTCCGGCCCAGGGCCTTCACGCCGGTGGGACGCCCGCCCTTGCCCCGTGCCGCGGCCGGCACCGGGTAGCTCGCGGCGGGTTCGTCCGCCACCAGTGTCTGACGCGGCAGGGCGGGCAGCGGGGGCAGCGCCGGCAGGACTTGCGTCACGGCACCGTCGCCCCGGGCGCCCGTGGCGGTGTCCGCCGCGGCGCCGTCCGGCATCGCGCCCAGCGACAGCGCGCCGGAGCGGTCGGTGACCAGGGCGAGCGCACGGCGCCCCGCAACGGCACCGGACCGGTCGGCGAGCGCGCCGCGCAGCCCGATCGACGCCTCCAACTCCGCCCGCGCCCGGTCCAGATGTCCGGCACAGAGCGCGAGTACACCCAACTCGTGGTGGAAATAGGCTTCTTCGGCCACCTCGCCGGACAGCCGGGACGCCTCCTGGCCGACCCGCAGGGCCTTCTCCCAGGCGCCCCAGTGGAGGGCGGCGGCAAAGGCGGGGCCGGCGCTCCGGGCGAGCCGGACGACGACCGGGGCCGCCTCCGGGCTGCCGCCCGGGAGCAGGACCGCCATCGCCGCGAGTACGGCGTCGGCCTCGGCGACCGCGCGAGCCGGGGTGACCGAGGGGTGCTTGACCCACCAGGCGTAGTGCTCGGCGACGGTGAGGGCACGGTGCTCGGCGCCCTCGGCGTACCCGCCGAGTTCCAGCTGGACCTGGACACCGGCGGCCAGCCGGTAGCGCGAGCCCGCCGGCGAGAGGAGCCCGACGCCGGCGAGTTCGCCGAGCGCGGCGTCCGCGTGGGTGTGTCCGATCAGCGCCGGAAGGTGCGCCTGGTGCGGCACCTCGCCGCCGAGCGCGACGGCGTACCGCAGGGCTTCCCGGGCGGCCTCGCTGAGGCGGGAGGCGAGCAGCAGGGCGGGCGCGGCGGCCTCGCCGATGCTGGGCAGCGGCACCTCGTCGTCCGTGACCGGGACGAGGGGCACGGGGAGCGCGCCCGCGGGCCGCTCCTCGAAGGCGCCGTACTCGTCGAAGTCCTCCGGGATCTCCCGGAGCTGGTCGCGCTGGCGCAGCAGGGCGCCCGCCTGGACGAACCGCAGCGGGAGCCCCTCGGACTCGAACCAGAGGTCGCCCGACCAGTTCGACTCCTCGTCGGTGAGCGGCCGTCCGGCCACCCGGCCCAGCAGGTCGGTCGCGGCGGCACGGCTCAGCCCGGCGAGGGAGACCTCGTCGAGTTCGGTGTCCGCGGCCACGTCGGGGGTCGTACCGAAGAGGAAGGCGCACTCGGGCGTGGCGTCGAGGAGTTCCTCCAGGGCCGCGCCGCCGAACTCCAGGTCGTCCACGACGACGACCGCGCCGATCCCGGCGAGCGCGCCCAGCAGTTCCTCGCGCTCGGGACGGCGCAGCGGGGCGTCGTACACGGTCTCGTAGAGCGCGTGCAGCAGGTCGGGGGCGGTGCGCCGGTGGCCGGAGAGCCGGACGACACCGTCGGGCGCGAGTGCGGCGCAGTCGGCGGCGACGGCGTCCAGCAGGGCGGTGCTCCTCGGGCCGGTCGCTGTAGACGTACGCCCCCGCCCAGAGCTCCCGCCTCCGCAGCAGCCCGCGGTCCCGCGAGAGCATCACCCGCCGCT
>NZ_JBSFVR010000053.1:0-28881 GCF_053592415.1 Streptomyces sp. NPDC002690
CCGGTCGGGTGATGTTCGAGCTGTCCTACCCGAACGAGAAGATTGCTCGTGAGGCGCTTACCCGCGCTGCTCACAAGCTTCCGATGAAGTGCCGGCACCCGCCCCGGTGCGGTCCCGGTGCGGTCCGGCCGCCCCCGGCCGTGCCCCGGCAGACCCGTGAGGAGAGTGAGCAGTGGCCACGGCCGACGCCGCCACCGGAAAGCGACGCGTGACGCCACCGCCCTGGCTGCTGAACGGACTCCGCCCCCAGCCCACCCCGATCCCCTGGGCGGCCGTACTGCGCGCCTCCGTCGCCATGGCCGCGCCGCTCGCCGTCGGCTTCGCCGCCGACCGCCCCTCCTACGGCGCCCTCGTCTCCATGGGGGCGCTCTCCGGTGTCATCGGCGACACCGCCGACGCCTACCGGATGCGCATCTTCAACATCGCCGTACCGCAGCTCTTCGGCGCCCTCGGTGTCACCCTCGGCTCGCTCGTGTACGGAACCGGCTGGGCCGCCGTCGGCGTGCTGACCGCCATCGCGCTGGTCTCCGGGATGATGTCCACGATCGGCGCCGTGGCATCCGTCTCGGGCCTGCTGCTCCTGCTCAACTCCGTGATCGGGGCCGGACTCCCGATGCCCGACCCCTGGTGGGTCGCCCCGGGGCTGCTCGCCTTCGGCGGGCTGGTGGTGCTGGCACTCGCCCTGCTCTCGTGGCCCTTCCGCCGCAGGCTCCCCGAACGCGCGGCTGTAGCCCGCACCTACCGCTCGGTCGCCGCCCTGCTGCACGCCGCCGGCACCCCCGCGTACGAACTGCACCGGCAGGACGTCACCGAGAGCCTCAACACCTCCTACGACCTGATCCTCGCCCGCCGGGCCCGCTACCACGGCCGCAGCCCCACCATGGTGCGGACGCTCTCCCAGCTCAACGTCGTGATCCCGCTCGTCGAAGCGGCACCCGCCGCACACGGCGAGGGCCGCACGCTGCCCGAGGCCGTCCCGGCAGCCGTACGCGCACTGGCGGACGACATCGAACGGGGCCGCACCGGACGCCCCGAACCCGAACTCCCCCCGCCCGACTCGCCCGCCACCCACGCCGTGGACAGCGCGCTGCGTCACACCGCGACCGTCGTGCACCGGGAGGACCCCGACCCGTACAACGTCGACGACCGGCTCGGCCGACCCGCCGCCCTGCGCGTCCGGGTCCGCCGGTCACTGCGGTCCGTACTGCTCTCCGAGGCGTCCTGGCGCTACGGGCTGCGCCTCGCCCTCTGTATCGGGCTGGCCCAGGCGCTCACCTCGCTCATCCCGGTGGAACGCTCCTACTGGGTGGCGCTCACGGTGACCTTCGTCCTCAAGCCGGACTACGGATCGGTTTTCTCCCGCGCCGTACTGCGGGCCGTGGGCACCACCGCCGGGCTGGTCGTCGCCGCTCCCGTACTGGCCGAGGTACCCACCGGCTGGTGGTTCGTCCCGGCGATGGTGGTGCTCGCCGCACTGATCCCGGCGCTGACGGCGAAGGGGTACGCGTTCCAGACCGCGGCCGTCACCCCGCCCATCCTGCTGCTCTCCGACCTGCTCAACCACCAGGGCCTCGACCTGGTCCCGCCGCGCTTCCTCGACAGCCTGCTCGGCTGCGCGATCGTGCTGGTGGCCGGGTATCTGCTCTGGCCGGAGAGCTGGCACACCCGCGTCGGCGACCGGCTCGCGGACGCGGTGGAGGACACCGCCGACTACGTCGCCTACGCCTTCGACTTCACCAGCGAGCACGACCGGGCCGAGCGCGTCCGGGCGCGCCGACGGCTCTACCGCGACCTGTCGGCCGTGCGCTCCGAGTTCCAGCGCGCCCTCACCGAGCCGCCGCCCGTGGGCACGCGTGCGGCGGCCTGGTGGCCGCTGGTGGTCGCGGTCGAGCGCATCGTCGACGCGGCAACAGCGGCCCGGGTAAGGCTGAATCATGGCGCCCCGCCGCCCGAACCCGGCGAAGCCATCATGATCGAGGGTCAGTTGCGGGAGCTGGCCGCCGGAATCCGCTCCAGCGAAACCCTGGTGGGCGTGCGGGCCGACCTCTCCGGCGTCGAGGAGAGCGTGCTCCGCCCGCTCTGCCAGGAAGTCGCGGCGGCCCGGGCCATCGCCTCACCGCAACCCTGAGAGCGTTTCACGTGAAACACGGAGAGTGACCACCGGTCACGGCGTGTCCAACTGTCGAAGGAAAGAGACCGCGTTCAGCGCGGACCGGCGTCCCGTCCACCCTGCAACCGGTCCATCTCGCGGCGGTCGCGCTTGGTAGGACGGCCGGTCCCCCGGTCGCGGACCGGAACCTGGAGCGCCAGCTCACGCGGCGGCGGGGGCGGGCTGCTGTCGACGAAACACTCCACCGCCACGGGTGCGCCGACGCGCTTCTTCACGATCTTCGACACGGTGACGATCCGGTCCCGGCCCTCGTGCCGCAGCCGCACCTCGTCACCGATCCGCACGGACTGCGCGGGCTTCGCGCGCTCCCCCGCGACCTTGACGTGCCCCGCACGGCAGGCGGCAGCCGCCTGAGCCCGGGTCTTCGTCAACCGGACCGACCAGATCCACACATCGACCCGGACGCTTCCTGCCGCCTGCGGAGCCTCACCGGAAACCGAAACCATGGTCCGACTGTAACGGGGGAGCCCGTCACGCGAAGACCCCTGCCGGGGCCGACCACCGTGCGTCCCCGGCAAGCGGGGGACATGTGCGCACCGTGACGAGGTACGTCCGTCCGGGTGTTGAGGAACAAGCCCGTGAACCGGCGGCGAAGTCCGCCTGACCGCCGAACTCTTGGGTTCCCACAAGGAAACGGTTGCGCGTCGGTTCACCCGCGTGCGGGCCGGACAGCCGAACGGCCTGATCCGGCCGCTAACCTTACGTATCCGTCCTGGCCAGGGATGATTTTCCACGGGTCGGACATATCCCGCACCCAACTCACGCGAAAGGCCTCGCCCATGGGCATTCGGAGCTTGCTGCGCAAGGTGTTCGGCCGGGAGCAGGACGAGCCGACCACGGCCACCGTTCCTCCCCAGGGTGAGCGCGCCCGATCCACGGAGCCGGAATCGGACGCGGTCCAGGACAGCGCTCCCGCTGCCGAGCCCAAGGTGACCGTTCCCGCACCCGCCGCCTCCCCCCTCTCCTCCGCCTCACGCTCCTCGTCGGACGCGAGTACGGGCGGATCTGCCGGTACGGACGGAGAAGACCGGCCGGACAAGGGCCACGCGGCGGAGCTGGTGGCCGCCGCCTTCGACCAGCCGTCCGCCGCACCGACGCCGACGGTCCCCGCCCAGAACACGGGCCCCAAGCCCGCGCCCGTAGCCGAGCCCGCACCGGTCGCCGAGGCCGAGAAGGTCGCCGAGCCGACGGAGCCCGTGGCCCCCGCGGCGGTGGAGGCGCCCGCGGCGGTGGAGGCCCCCGAGCCGGCGAAGGCCGAGGCCGTGGAGCCCGCGGTCGTCGAACCCGAGGTGCTCGCCGCCGCCATCACGATCGACATGGACCCGGAGCCCGAGGCATCACCGGCAGACGCCGAGCACGCCGCGACCGCCGAGACCGCCGGGAACGCCGACGCTCCGACGACGGTCCCCGAGACCGCGAGCCAGACCGCTGAGGCCCCCGAGCCCGGGGCCCCGCAGCCCGAGGCCACCGGGCCGGAGGGTGCGGAGAAGGCCGCCGAGGCCGCCCTCGACGCGATCATCATCGACTACGAGCCCGAGCCCGCCGCCGGAACGCCCGCCCCCGAGGCAGCGGCCCCGGCCGCCGCGGAACCCGAGGTCGCGCCCGAGGCAGCGGTGGAGACGCAGGCCGCCCCCGCAGCCCCGGAAGCCGCGGACACCACCTCGGCAACAGCCGCGAGCACCACCCCGGCCACCACTGCCGCCACTGCCGCCACCACCGCCAAGCCCGCCACCTCGCTCGCCCGGGTGAAGTCGCGTGCCCCCGGGCTGGTCGCCCCGTACAAGTCCGCGCAGGCGGCGCTGAAGGCCGCGGGGCTGACCGGGCTGCGGGCCTCCGTCTATCTGGTGCTCGACCGCTCGGGCTCGATGCGGCCGTTCTACAAGGACGGCAGCGCCCAGCACCTGGGCGACCGCACGCTGGCCCTCGCCGCGCACCTGGACGAGGACGCCTCGGTCGACGTGGTCTTCTTCTCCACCGACATCGACGGCACCGGAACGATCGGGCTGGAAGGCCACGAGGGCCGCGTCGACGAGCTGAACGCCGGCCTGGGGCGCCTGGGGCGGACCCACTACCACCGGGCCGTCGAAGAGGTCGTCTCCCACTACGAGAAGTCCGGCTCCACCGGCCCCGCACTGGTCGTCTTCCAGACGGACGGCCCGCCGGACGCCAAGGTCGCGGCCAAGCAGGCCCTGGCCGAGGCCGCCCGGCTGCCGCTCTTCTTCCAGTTCGTCGCCTTCGGCGACCACGACGCCAAGGGCTTCGACTTCCTGCGGAAGCTGGACTCCGAGCACGCGGCCTTCTTCCACGCCGGCCCGGCGCCCGCCGCGATCCCGGACGCCACGTTCTACCGGGAGATCCTCGCCGGACTCCCCGCCTGGATCTCGGCCCGGTCCGGCGGCTCCGCCGGCTGACCTGCCCGGCGAGAACCCGCACGAAGTCGCGCACCGCGTACCTGAACCACCACTCCACCGCACGTCACGGCGGGCCCGTTCACCGGGCCCGCCGTCCGCGTCTTCGGACGAACCGGCCGCTCCAGGGCGGAGGAGGCGCCGGGAGGAGCACCGGGAGGCGGGGGAACCTTCTGCGGACCGTTAGGATTTTGACCATGGCGGCCACTGGATCCGAGAAGCAGGGAGAGACGTCGTTCTACGTCTCCACCCCCATTTACTACGTCAACGACGCTCCTCACCTGGGCCACGCCTACACGACCGTCGCAGGCGACGTACTCACGCGCTGGCACCGCCAGCGCGGCGAGAAGGTGTGGTACCTCACCGGCACGGACGAGCACGGTCAGAAGATCATGCGCACGGCCGATCAGCACGGCGTCACCCCGCAGGCCTGGTGCGACAAGCTCGTCGAAGAGGCGTGGAAGCCCCTCTGGGAGCACCTCAACATCGCGAACGACGACTTCATCCGCACCACGGAGAAGCGTCACACCGACCGGGTGCAGGAGTTCGTCCAGGACCTGTACGACAAGGACGAGATCTACAAGGGCGGGTACGAAGGCCCGTACTGCGTGGGCTGCGAGGAGTACAAGCTCCCCGGGGACCTCATCCAGGCCGAGGACGGCACTCCGCTGTGCCCGATCCACAAGAAGCCGGTGGAGATCCTCAAGGAGGAGAACTACTTCTTCAAGCTGAGCGAGTACGGCCCGAAGCTGCTGGAGTTCTACGAGGCCAACCCTGGCTTCATCCAGCCGGAGTCGGCCCGCAACGAGGTCGTCAACTTCGTCAAGCAGGGCCTCCAGGACCTCTCGATCTCCCGCTCGACCTTCGACTGGGGCGTCCCGGTGCCGTGGGACGAGAAGCACGTCATCTACGTGTGGGTCGACGCCCTGCTCAACTACGCCACGGCGGTGGGCTACGGCGCCAACCAGGAGAAGTTCGACGCGACGTTCCCGGCCAACGTGCACCTGGTCGGCAAGGACATCCTCCGCTTCCACGCGGTGATCTGGCCCGCGATGCTGATGGCCCAGGGCCTTCCGCTGCCGGGCCGGGTCGCGGCCAACGGCTGGCTGATGGTCGGCGGCGAGAAGATGTCGAAGTCGAACCTGACCGGCATCAAGCCGCAGGACCTGACCTCGCACTTCGGCGTGGACGCGTACCGCTGGTACTTCCTGCGCGCCATCGCCTTCGGCAGCGACGGCTCCTTCTCGTGGGAGGACTTCTCGGCCCGCTACACCTCCGAGCTCGCCAACGACTACGGCAACCTCGCCTCCCGCGTGGCCGCCATGATCGGCAAGTACTTCGGTGGCACGCTGCCCGAGGCGACCGCCGCCGGTGACGCCGAGCGGGCGGTCCAGGAGGGCCTGGCGAAGGCCGTCGCCACGGCGGACCTGAAGATCGGCGAGGAGCTCGACTTCCAGGCCGGCATCCTGGCGATCTTCGATTTCGTGAAGCAGGTCAACGGCTACATCACGGAGCAGGAGCCGTGGAAGGTCGCCAAGGACACCTCGCCCGAGGGCCAGGCCCGTCTCGCGACGATCCTGTACACGGCGTCCGAGGCCCTGCGCGGTGTCGCGGTGCTGCTGAACCCGGTGATGCCCGAGACCTCGCAGAAGCTGTGGGAGTCGCTCGGCGCCGAACCCTCCCTGGGCATCCTGGCCGACCAGCGCGTCCAGGACGCGGGCACCTGGGGCCGGCTGCCCGCCGGTGCCACGGTCACCAAGGGCGCGGTGCTCTTCCCGCGCCTGGAGGAGAAGCCGGCCGCGTAGCGGTACGCCCGCCCGGCCCCACGGGGCCGCGGGCCGGACGACGGACACGCCGGAAGGGCGGGACCCCCGTGGCCCCGCCCTTCCGGCGTACCCGGGCCCTGGACGCCCGCCGGGTAGCGCACGTCCAGCGCCCGGATACGTGTCAGCGGGCCAGTGACGCCTTGTCGCCCATGACGACGACCGGCTTCTTCTCCGGGTCGAGCGTGAGCAGCAGTTCCTTCATCCGGTCCTCCGAGACCGAGACACAGCCCTGGGTCGGGCCGCCGTGGTCCACGTGGATCCAGATGCCACCGCCCCGGTCCTCGCCGAGCGGGCGTTCGTGGTCGATCGGGCTGACGCCCTCGACGCGGTTGTAGTTGATGGCCACGACGTAGTCGAAGGAGCCCGCGAGCGGCTCACCGAAGAAGCCGTCGCCCTCCACCGCGAAGTAGTCCTCCTCGTCGTAGGGGAGCAGCGTGCCCGGGTCGGGCAGCTTGCCGCCCGCGTCGGTGAGACCGAACACGCCGACGGGGGACCTGAGGTCCCCCGTGTAGTGCTCGTCGGTCCACCCCTCCATGCCGTTGTGGGCTGCCCAGGGTTCGAAGACCGGCGTCCAGCTCCGGTCCGGGGCGTCCCGGGCGTACAGGACGGCGGTGGACTCGTTGGAGTCCGCGCCCTGGCCGGTGACGACGAACGCCTGCCGGGCGTCGACCGGGATCTGAGCGCGGGTCCCCGGTCCCAGCCCGGGGATTTCCAACGGCGGTACGGGCGGGGCGGGAGCTGCGGGAGCACCGGCGGGCCCCCGGCTGCCCTCGTCGTCCGACCGGGCCCCCGCCACCGTCTTCGGCGGGGCCTCCGAGGTGGTGCGGGCGCCGCAGCCGGCGAGCACCAGGAGCAGCGCGAGGACCGGAGCGACGAGCAGGCGGTGCCGCCGCCTGCGTGGCGCCGCGCGGGGGAGGGTGCCCGGGCGGAGGAGCACGTCCGGGCACCGGACCGCGTCCCGGCGGAAGCCGAGGCGAGTGGACGGACGGGTGGAGACACGCGGGCGGAGGGAGACGGACACGGGGCGGGCTCCTGAGTGGTTCTGACTGACTGCCTCTCAGAAGCCACTCTTCGCCGCGCCCGGCCCTCGCGAATCCGGGCAGGGGCCATCCGGCGGTACGCCCGTCCACGCGTGACCACGGCGGCCGGCGGACAGGGGGCGACGACCCTCAGGAACGACGGAACAGCCCCCGACCGGTCGATCGGGGGCTGTTTCACGTGAAACGTGACGGACGGAGGGGCGCGCGACGCCTGAGGCGGCGCTTGCCCCGTCCCGCTACTTCTCGGTCTTCTCCGCGGCGGCGGTCTCGGCCTTGGCGGCCTCGCCCTTCGACACGGCGGCCGGCTTGCGGAGCTGGATGTTCAGCTCGCGCAGACGGGCCTCGTCCAGCACGGTCGGGGCACCCATCATCAGGTCCTGGGCATTGCCGTTGAGCGGGAAGGCGATCGTCTCGCGGATGTTCGGCTCGTCGGCGAGCAGCATCACGATGCGGTCGACACCCGGGGCGATGCCACCGTGCGGCGGGGCGCCGAGGCGGAAGGCGCGCAGCATGCCCGCGAACTCCTGCTCGACGGTCTCACGGTCGTAGCCGGCGATCTCGAAGGCCTTGAGCATCAGCTCGGGCTCGTGGTTCCGGATCGCGCCGGAGGACAGCTCGATGCCGTTGCAGACGATGTCGTACTGCCAGGCCAGGATGTCGAGCGGGTCCTTCGTCTCCAGGTCTTCCAGGCCGCCCTGGGGCATCGAGAAGGGGTTGTGCGAGAAGTCGATCTTGCCGGTCTCCTCGTCCTTCTCGTACATCGGGAAGTCGACGATCCAGCAGAACCGGAAGACGCCCTCCTCGAAGTTGCCGGAGCGCTTGGCCGCCTCGACGCGGACGGCCGACATGATCTTGGAGACCTCGTCGAACTCGCCGGCACCGAAGAAGACCGCGTGGCCCGGGGCGAGCGAGAGGCGCTCGGTGAGCGTCTTGACGTCCGTCTCGGTGAGGAACTTGGCGATCGGACCGGCCAGCGTGCCGTCCTCGCCGACGCGGACCCAGGCGAGGCCCTTGGCGCCGTGCTCGACGGCGTACTCACCGAGGCCGTCGAAGAACTTGCGGGACTGGCCGGCGGTGTCCGGAACGGGCAGCGCGCGGACGTGCTTGCCGGCGAACGCCTTGAACCCGGAGTCGGCGAAGACGTCCGAGATGTCGACGAGCTCCAGCTTGGCGCGGAGGTCCGGCTTGTCGTTGCCGTACTTCAGCATCGACTCGCGGAACGGGATGCGCGGGAACGGCGAGGTGACCTCGCGGCCGTTGCCGAACTCGGTGAAGAGCTCGGTCATCAGCTTCTCGATCGGCTGGAAGACGTCCTCCTGCTCGACGAACGACATCTCGACGTCGAGCTGGTAGAACTCGCCCGGCGAGCGGTCGGCGCGGGCGTCCTCGTCGCGGAAGCAGGGCGCGATCTGGAAGTAGCGGTCGAAGCCGGAGATCATCAGCAGCTGCTTGAACTGCTGCGGGGCCTGCGGCAGCGCGTAGAACTTGCCGGGGTTGAGACGCGACGGAACGACGAAGTCACGGGCGCCCTCGGGGGAGGTCGCGGTGAGGATCGGGGTCGCCATCTCGTTGAAGCCGAGGGCCACCATCTTCGAGCGGATGGAGGCGATCACGGCCGAGCGCAGCATGATGTTGCGGTGCATGCGCTCGCGGCGCAGGTCGAGGAAGCGGTACTCCAGGCGGCGCTCCTCGTTCACACCGTCCTCGGTGTTGATCGTGAAGGGCAGCGGGGCCGCCTCGCCGAGCACCTCGACCTCGGTGACCTCGATCTCGATCTCACCGGTCGGGAGCTCCGGGTTCACGTTCTCGGCACCGCGCGCGGAGACCTTGCCGTCGATCCGGACGACGGTCTCCTTGGTCAGCTTCGAGAGCGCCTCGTTCCCCGGGGTGCCGGGGCGGGCGACGAGCTGGACCAGGCCGTAGTGGTCGCGGAGATCGATGAAGAGGATGCCGCCCAGGTCTCGGCGATTGTGCAGCCAGCCGCTCAGCCGGACGTCGGTGCCGACGTCAGAGGCGCGGAGCTCGCCGCAGGTGTGGGACCTGTACCGATGCATCGTCGTTCATCCAGTCTTCGCGGTTGGGGTCTGTGAGCCACCCCAGGCTACCGCCCGGAGCCCGGCCACTTCATTGCCATAACCACTTCAAGATCATCCGGAGGCGGTGCGTGGCCCCGGGAGGACCTCCGCACACCCGGCGGGACCGCCACGGTCGAGCCCGTCCGGCCCCCGGCCGGCGGCGGTCAACGGTGGCGTCCCCCGAACGCATCTTCCTAAAGTGGGGCAATGCGTACCGAGGACATCCTGGCGGCCATCGAGACGGGGCTCTGGCGCTGGGACACCGCGGACGGGACGGTCACGATCGACGCGGAGGCCGCCCGTCTCCTCGGCCTGCCCGGTGCGGGGACGTACGGGGAGGCCGCTGTACGCGCCTGCTACCACCAGGCCGACTGGAACGAGGTCCGCTCGGTCGTCGGCCTCGCCGTCGCCGAGGACACCCTCGCGGAGTCCCGGCTTCGGATCGTCGACGAGCGGGGCAGGGTGATCCGTACGGTACGGACCCGGTCCAGGCCCTACGTGCCCGAGGGCAAGACCGTCGAGCAGGTCGTGCTCCGGGGCACCCTCCAGGAGGTGGCGGAACCCATCCCCGGCACCGCCGTGCAGACCCCCGTCACCGGCGACTGGCGGCGCTCCCGCGAGGCGTTCCTGCTGGACGCGGGACGGGCACTGGCCGAAGCCCGGTCCACCGAGGAGGTGCTCCGGGTCGCCGGGTCGCTCTCGATGCCGGGGTTCTCCCCGGACGGGCTCGCGGTCTTCGGTATCGAGGGCGACCGGCTGACCCTCGTCGGGCACCACGGGCACACCGTCGGCGACGAGGAGCCTTTCGTCGACATGCCGCTCCAGACGGAGTACCCGGCCGCCGAGGTCGCCCGTACCGGCCAGGCGATCTATCTGCCCACCCCCGAGGCGTACGCCCAGCGCTTCCCGATGTTCTGGCCGCTCGCCCGCACGTTCGGCCGCAGCTCCTGGGCGTTCCTGCCGCTGATCGTCTCCGGCCGCACCATGGGCGCCTGGATGGCGGGGTTCCGCGAGCCGGTGGGGTTCTCCCCCGACGAGCGGGCGGTGCTCACCACCGTGGCCAGGATGCTCGCTCAGGCCCTCGCGCGCGCCGGGGCGGCCGAGACCGAGCGGGAGCTCTCCCTGGGGCTCCAGCGGGCGATGATGCCCACCCTGGGCAAGAGCCCCCCGGGCATCACCGTCGCAGCCCGCTACATCCCCACCGGCGGCGGCCTCCAGGTCGGCGGCGACTGGTACGACCTGATCCCGCTGCCCAACGGCCGGGTCGCGCTCATCATCGGCGACGTCCAGGGCCACGACGTGCGCGCGGCCGGGCTGATGGGCCAGCTCCGCATCGCGCTGCGCGCGTACGCCTCGGAGGGGCACCGCCCGGACGCCGTGCTGGCCCGCGCCTCCCGCTTCCTGGCCGGGCTGACGGACGGGTACGAGCACACGAACGGCGGGGACGACGACGAATCCACCGCCCCGCGCTTCGCGACCTGCCTGTACGCCGAGGTGGACCCGGCCGACGGCTCCCTCGACATCGCCCGCGCCGGCCACCCCGACCCCGTGGTGATCAGCACTGACGGCACCGCCGTCATCCGGCAGACGGCGGGCGGGATGCCGCTGGGCATCGAGACCGACGCCGACTACCCGACGACCCAGGTGGTGCTGGAGCCCGGCGAGACGATCATGCTCTGCACCGACGGGCTCATCGAGACCGGCGGCCACGACCTCATGACCGGCTGGGACCGGTTGCGCCCGGTCCTGGAGTCTCCCGGAGCCGATCCCGAAACCCTCGCCGAGGCGCTCGTGGAGGCGGTCCACGGCCCCACCTCGCACTACACGACGGGCCCCCTCGCCGAACGGCACGAGGACGACATCGCGCTGCTGCTGCTCCGCCGGGACACCCCCGCCACCCTGGCGAAGATCCCGCCGCGCCGGACCGCCGTCGCGATCGCGCAGGCCGAACCGGAACGGATCTCCGTCGCCCGGCAGCTGCTGCGCGAGCTGCTGCACGACTGGGCGGACGCGGAACAGGTCGACTCGGCGGTGCTGATGCTCTCCGAGATGGCCACCAACGTGCTGGTCCACACCGACGGCAACGCGCTGATGGTGGCGGAGGTGACCGGCGAGCGGGGCGAGCGGCGGCTGCGGGTCGAGGTCGCGGACGGCAGCGACGAGCTCCCGCACAAGCGGCGCCCCGGCGAGATGGCGTCCAGCGGACGCGGACTGGTCCTGATGGAGATGCTGGCGGACGACTGGGGCGTCGATCCGCGCGGCGAGGGCAAGTCGATCTGGTTCGAACTGTACGAGTCCACCGAGCCCGACGAACTCACCGCGCGGCCGATCCCCTTCGAGCAGATCTGACGGGTCCCGCCCCACCGGCGGGCACGCGCCTCAGGCCAGCACCACCGAGAAGCTGTCCAGGGCGATCCAGGTGATGCTGTTGGTGGGCGTACCACCGAACACCGTGATGCGGCCCGCCGTGCTGATCTCCACCCGGCAGGCGTTGACACCGGCCTTGTTGGTGCGCGGGCACACCCCCCGGGAGATCTTGGGCACGGCGAGGGAGGCGGGAACCGCTCCCAGCACGGCGTCCCCGGTGAAGACGCAGTTCACGCCCCCGCGCAGCTGGAGGAAGTCCGTACCGGCGATCCTGATCACCCGGGCGGCCGGGGGTTCGGCGGAGGCGGTGACGCCCGCGGCCAGTACGAGGGCCGTCCACGGGTGGACGACCTCGACGCCCCCCGTGGTGGTGGCCGCCGCGGCGGGGGCGGCGGCGAGCAGGGGCGCACCGGCCGCGGCGGCCGGGACGGTGACGGCCGCGGTCAGCAGGGCGCGACGGCTGGGGGTTCTCTGCGGCATGACGGGCATGGCTGCTCCTCGGACGGCGTGGGGGCGTGGGCGGGAAGGGATGCGGGACCGGAGGCCGTCAGAGCCAGGCCGCCGAGAAGGCGTCCAGATCGACCCAGGTGACAGGGTTGTCCGAGGTCGCGCCGTACACCGTGAGCCCGCCGTCCGGCGTGACCTCCACCCGGCACACACAGCGCCCGGCCCGGTTGTTGCGGGGGACCTCGGCCCGGACCGTACGGCTCGGCGTCAGCGTCGGCGGGAGCTGGGCGATCCGGGTGTCCTTGGTGAGGACCCCGTCGAAACCCCCACGCAGTTGGAGGTACGTGGTCCCGGCGAAGTCCACCAGGCGTCCGCGCGGGCTCCGCAGGCCGGTCTGCGGGGTGATCCCGGAGGCGGGGGGCAGCGCCGTCCAGTCGGCGGGCACCTTCAGCCCCTGAACCGGCGCATCCGTGGAGAGGAAGCAGATGGTGGCCTCGCGCGGTGTGGTGTGGCTCCCACTGAACCCGAAGAGCAGCCGCGCCTCCGCGCCCATCGGCTCGATGCACAGCCCCTCGGGCTCCCGGCGCTCCAGCCCGGGCACCGCGGTGATGTGGCGAGGACCGGCGAGGACGGACCCGTCCGTCCAGGACAGGGCGGTGAGGTAGGTGTCGTCCAGGTCCGGGTTGCCGGTGTACAGGTAGAGGTGGTCGCCGAGCGAGGCGAAGCCCTGGAAGGTGTCGGCCAGGCGCGGGACCAGCGTGGCCAGGGGATGCGCGACCGTACGCAGGGCGGTCCAGGTGACCTGACCGGTGACCGGATGGATCGGGTACTGGGTGAAAAGGTACCCCTGCGCGGTCAGGTACCGCACCGTGAGGCGCTGGAACACCGGGTCCACGTTGGGCGCGACGAACCGGGCTCCCGGCACGGGGCTGAACGGCTCCGACAGCACCGGCGAGCTCATGGTGACGGTCTGCCCGGGGAGGTACGGGAACCGGACGATCCGGGTGCCGAACTGATCGGACAGCGGGCCGGCCTCGGTCCACAGATGGGTCGTACCGTCGATGTGCTGGGCACCGATCTGGTAGCCGTGTCCGAAGCCGTCGAGGTGCATGTGGTCGATCGCCCGCCCGGTGGAGCGGTCCATGCGGTAGACGCACAGATTGCCGTACTCCAGCGCGTCACGGATCTGCACGACGAAGAGGTCGTGCGTCACCGGGTCGACGGCCATCGACTGCGGCGCCCGGGTGTGCTTCTCGTGGTTCAGCGGCGTACCGCTGAGAACGCGGCCCCAGGGGCCGGCCAGGTCGATGAGATCCGTTACCGCCACGGAAGTGTTCCCTCCTCACGGGCCCGTGGTGGACCGCGCGCGAAGATCGTATGTGCTCCGTCGCGGCACGCCCAAAGGCCCCGCCGGGCGCCGGGGGCGAGTACGCCGGCCGGGCGGATCAGGCCCGGGTGCGTCCCGCCGGAGGTTCCTGGGCAGGTGCCGTGTTCCGGTGCCGCAGCTCCTCGATCACCCCGAAGGCCGCCGCGCAGAGCGGGACGGCGAGCAGCATGCCGAGGATCCCGGCGACGCTCGCCCCGGCGGTCAGCACGATCAGGATGACGGCCGGATGCAACCGCACGGTGCGGCTCTGGATCATCGGCTGGAGCACGTGACCTTCCAGCACCTGGACCGCGAGCACCACGCCGAGGGCCCAGAGCGCGATGACGAACCCCCGGTCGGCGAGCGCGACGAGGACGGCGACCGCGCCGGAGAGGAAGGCGCCGAGGTACGGGATGTAGGCGCCGACGAAGACCAGCGCGCCCAGCCCCACCGCGCCGGGGACCCGCAGGATCAGCAGGCCGACCGTGATGCAGATCGCGTCGATCAGCGCGATGAAGGTGGTGCCGCGCATGAACCCCTCGACCGCCTCGAAGGCCCGGCGCCCCATCGCCTCGACCAGGTCGCCGGAGCCGTGCGGGGCGAGCGAGTGGGCGAGGCGTACAGCCCGGTCGGAGTCGCGCAGGAAGAAGAAAGTGAGCAGCAGGGCGAGGACGGCGGTCGCGATCAGCGAGCCGATCAGGCTCAGCCCGGTGAGGACTCCGCCGGCCGCGGTGGCGCCGAACCTCTCGACGAGGTTCTTGGCGCTGCCCGCGAGGTTGTCCACGGACGCCTCGTCGCCCAGGTCGAAGTGGTCGATCACCCACTGTGCGGCGTCTTTGAGCGAGTCCACGATCTGGTCGCCGGTGTCGATGAGCGCGGTGACGACGATGTACCCGGCCCCGCCGACGACCGCGACCAGGGCGGCGCAGGTCAGCCCGGCGGAGACCGAGCGCTGCACGCGGTGGGCGGTCAGCCAGCGGTGGACGGGGCCGAGCAGCGCCGTACCGAGCAGCGCGAGGAGCACGGGGGTGACGGCGGTCTTGAGGTACACGGACAGCCAGACGACGACCGCCGCCACCGCCGCGACGAGGAGCAGGACGCCGCACCAGGCGGCCGTCCGCCGTGCGACGTCGGGCAGGAGGGGCTTCTGGTTCGGCACTCCCCCACCCGACCACGGGGCGGACACGGTGTCCCGCCCCGCGGGGCGTGCGGGTGACGATCCGTCACCCGCACCCGGGGTGGATCACATGCCGTGGACCGCCGGAACGGTGCCGAGGCGGCCGGCCTGGAAGTCCTCGAAGGCCTTCTTCAGTTCGGCCTGGCTGTTCATCACGAACGGCCCGTAGTGCGCCATCGGCTCACGGATGGGACGCCCACCGAGGAGCACGACCTCCAGGTCGGGGGTGTGCCCGTCCTGCTGCTCGTCCGCGCGGACGGTCAGCGAGGAACCGGAGCCGAAGACGGCCGTCTGACCCATGTGGACCGGGCGGCGCTCGGCGCCCGCGGTGCCGCGGCCGGCGAGCACGTACGCGAGGCCGTTGAAGTCCTCGCGCCACGGCAGGGTGACCTCGGCGCCGGGCCGGACGGTCGCGTGGATCATCGTGATCGGGGTGTGCGTGATGCCGGGGCCCTCGTGGCCGTCGAGCTCACCGGCGATGACGCGGAGCAGCGCGCCGCCGTCCGGGGAGGCGAGGAGCTGGACCTGACCACCGCGGATGTCCTGGTAGCGGGGGTCCATCATCTTGTGGCTCTTGGGCAGGTTCACCCAGAGCTGGAGGCCGTGGAAGAGGCCGCCGGACATGACCAGCGACTCCGGCGGGGCCTCGATGTGCAGCAGGCCGGAGCCCGCCGTCATCCACTGGGTGTCGCCGTTCTCGATGGTGCCGCCGCCACCGTTGGAGTCCTGGTGAATGAAGCTGCCGTCGATCAGGTACGTCACGGTCTCGAAGCCGCGGTGCGGGTGCCAGGGGGTCCCCTTGGGCTCTCCGGCGGCGTACTCCACCTCGCCCATCTGGTCCATCATGATGAACGGGTCGAGGTACTTGTAGTTGATCCCGGCGAACGCGCGGCGCACCGGGAATCCCTCGCCCTCGAAGCCGGTCGGCGCGGTGGTGACCGCGAGGACGGGACGGGCGACGGCGTCGCCCGAGGCGGCCACCTTGGGCAGGGTCAGCGGGTTTTCTACGGTCACTGCGGGCATGGGAGCCACCTCCGGGCGGGATCTGCTTCCAATTTAGTTGAACAGTGAACATCTTGCAAGGCGTCGTTCATTCCCGACCCGGCGCGGGCGGGGCGCGGGCGGGATGCGGCGGGGGCCGGGGCGAGGAGCCCACACGGAGAAGGCCCGCACCACGCGGGTGCGAGCCTCGGGGGTACGAGCCTTGAGAACGGGCGGACCAGGGACCGGACCGGGGTCAGCCGTACATGCGCCGCATCGCGAAGTCGACCATCTGCTCGACGGCCTTGGCGTCGAAGACCATCCGGTGGTCGCCCTCCATGTCCAGGACGAAGCCGTACCCGGTCGGGAGCAGGTCGATCACCTCGGCACCGGTGATCACGAAGTACTTCGACTCCTTGCCCGCGTACCGCCGCAGCTCCTTGAGCGTGCTGAACATCGGGATCACCGGCGCCTGGGTGTTGTGCAGCGCGAGGAAGCCCGGCCCGTCGCCGCGCGGGCAGTAGACCTTCGAGGTCGCGAAGATCTGCTGGAAGTCCTCCGCCGCGAGGGTGCCGGTGGTGAAGGCCCGTACCGCGTCCGCCAGGGAAGGCGGCGAAGGCTCGGGGTACAGCGGCTGCTCGGCGTAGCCGCCCATCTGCCCCATCTGACCCATCTGCTGCTGTGCACCCGGGTTCTGGTCGTAGCCGTACATGCCCCAAAGAGTAATCGGACACATCTCCGGCTTGAGGGGTTGCGCCTTATTACTCACGGGTAGCATCATCGGAGAGGTCGACTGATACGCGTCACACAGCCGGCCGGCCTTCCGCACAGCCCGTCGCCCGACCCGCATCACTCCCCGGGGCGCTGCGCGTCACTGCTATTGATTACGGAGCCTTCCCATGGGGCACTACAAGTCGAATCTCCGCGACATCGAGTTCAACCTCTTCGAGGTGCTCGGGCGCGACAAGCTGTACGGCACCGGTCCGTTCGCGGAGATGGACGTCGAGACCGCGAAGAGCATCCTCGACGAGGTCACCCGCCTCGCCGAGAACGAGCTCGCCGACTCCTACGCCGACGCCGACCGCAACCCGCCGGTCTTCGACCCCGCGACCCACACCGCTCCGGTCCCGGAGAGCTTCAAGCGCTCGTACCAGGCGTTCATGGACTCCGAGTACTGGCGCCTCGGCCTCCCCGAGGAGATCGGCGGCACCACCTCCCCGCGCTCCCTGATCTGGGCCTACGCGGAGATGCTGCTCGGCGCCAACCCGGCTCTGTGGATGTACTCCTCGGGCCCGGCGTTCGCCGGCATCCTGCACGCCGAGGGCAATGACGCGCAGAAGAAGGTCGCCGAGATCGCCGTCGAGAAGCAGTGGGGCTCGACGATGGTCCTGACCGAGCCGGACGCCGGTTCGGACGTCGGCGCCGGCCGCACCAAGGCGGTCAAGCAGGACGACGGCTCCTGGCACATCACGGGCGTGAAGCGCTTCATCACGTCCGGCGAGCACGACATGTCGGAGAACATCCTCCACTACGTGCTGGCCCGCCCCGAGGGCGCCGGACCGGGCACCAAGGGCCTGTCGCTCTTCCTGGTCCCGAAGTACCACTTCGACTGGCAGACCGGCGAGCTGGGCGAGCGCAACGGCGTCTACGCCACGAACGTCGAGCACAAGATGGGCCTCAAGGCCTCCAACACCTGCGAGATGACCTTCGGCGACCAGCACCCCGCCCAGGGCTGGCTCATCGGCGACAAGCACGACGGCATCCGCCAGATGTTCATGATCATCGAATTCGCGCGGATGATGGTCGGCACGAAGGCCATCGCCACCCTCTCCACCGGCTACCTCAACGCACTGGAGTACGCCAAGGAGCGCGTCCAGGGCTCGGACCTGTCGCAGTTCATGGACAAGACCGCCCCCAAGGTCACCATCACGCACCACCCCGACGTGCGCCGCTCCCTCATGACGCAGAAGGCGTACGCCGAGGGCATGCGCTCCCTCGTGCTGTACACCGCCTCCGTCCAGGACGCGATCCAGGTCAAGGAGGCCGCCGGCGAGGACGCCAAGGCGCTGCACGGCCTCAACGACCTGCTGCTCCCGATCGTGAAGGGCTACGGCTCCGAGCGCTCCTACGAGCAGCTGGCGCAGTCGCTCCAGACCTTCGGCGGCTCCGGGTACCTCCAGGAGTACCCGATCGAGCAGTACATCCGCGATGCCAAGATCGACACCCTCTACGAGGGCACCACGGCCATCCAGGGCCAGGACTTCTTCTTCCGGAAGATCGTCCGCGACCAGGGCGCCTCGCTCAACACGCTCTCCGAGGAGATCAAGAAGTTCCTCGCCGGCGCCCAGGGCAACGAGGAGCTGGCCCCCGCGCTGGACTCCCTCGCCAAGGCCGCCGTCGACCTGGAGGCGATCGTCGGCACGATGATCACCGACCTCACCGCCACCGGCGAGGACGTGAAGAGCATCTACAAGGTGGGCCTCAACACCACCCGCCTGCTGCTCGCCTCGGGCGACGTCGTCGTCGGCTACCTCCTCCTCAAGGGCGCCTCGGTCGCCGCGGAGAAGCTGCCGACCGCCTCCGGCAAGGACATCGCCTTCTACCAGGGCAAGATCGCGGCCGCGAAGTTCTTCGCCGCCAACGTCCTGCCCGGCGTCTCGACGGAGCGCGCGCTCGCCGAGTCGGTCGACAACTCCCTGATGGAGCTGGACGAAGCCGCGTTCTGATCCTTCGCGCACTCCGTCACGGCGACGGCCCGCCCCCGCACACGGCGCATACCGGGGGGGCGGGCCGTCGCCGTGCGCCGTGTCGTCGCCGTCCAGTGGGCTGTCGCCGTCGGCCGCGCACTCGCCGTCCAGCGGGCCGCCGTCACGCCGCCGGTGGCCACGAGCGTGAATGGTTCCCAACACGCGTCGATACAGTGAAGAACATGAGTTCCTCCCACCCTTTCGACAGGTCCCACACCGATGACCTGATGTCCTTCCTCGCGTCCAGCCCGTCGCCGTACCACGCCGTGGCCAACACCGCCGCCCTTCTGGAGGAGGCAGGGTTCCGGCAGGTCGAGGAGACCGCGGCCTGGGACGCGACGAGCGGCGGGAAGTACGTCCTGCGCGGCGGCGCCATCATCGCCTGGTACGTCCCCGAAGGCGCTTCCCCCCACACCCCGTTCCGTATCGTCGGCGCCCACACCGACTCCCCCAACCTGCGGGTCAAGCCGCTGCCCGACACCGGCGCGCACGGCTGGCGCCAGGTCGCCGTGGAGATCTACGGCGGGACCCTGCTCAACACCTGGCTCGACCGTGACCTCGGCATCGCCGGCCGGCTCACGCTGCGCGACGGCACCGACGTACTGGCCTGTGTCGACCGCCCGCTGATGCGCGTACCCCAGCTGGCCGTCCACCTGGACCGCTCGGCCAACACCGACGGCCTCAAGCTCGACCGCCAGAAGCACATGCAGCCGATCTGGGGCCTCGGCCGGGTGGAAGAGGGCGACCTCATCCGCTTCGTCGCCGAAGAGGCGGGCGTCGACCCCGAGGACGTGACCGGCTGGGACCTGATGGCGCACGCCGTCGAGAAGCCCGCCTACCTCGGCCGCGACCAGGAACTGATGGCCGGCCCCCGGATGGACAACCTGCTCTCCGTGCACGCGGGCGCCGCCGCGCTGGCCGCCGTCGCCCGGCGGCACACCGACGAGGGCACCGAACTCCCGTACATCCCGGTGCTCGCCGCCTTCGACCACGAGGAGAACGGCTCGCAGTCCGACACCGGCGCCGACGGCCCGCTGCTCGGCACCGTCATGGAGCGCTCGGTGTACGCCCGGGGCGGCGGTTACGAGGACCGGGCCCGCGCCTTCGCCGGAACCGTCTGCGTCTCCTCCGACACCGGCCACGCGATCCACCCCAACTACGGGGAGCGTCACGACCCGACGCACCACCCGGTCGTCAACGGCGGCCCGATGCTGAAGGTCAACGTCAACATGCGGTACGCGACGGACGGCAACGGCCGGGCCGTGTTCGCCGCCGCCTGCGAGCGGGCGGGCGTCCCGATGCAGACGTTCGTCTCCAACAACTCGATGCCGTGCGGCACCACGATCGGCCCGATCACCGCCGCCCGCCACGGAATCCAGACCGTCGACATCGGCGCGGCGATCCTGTCGATGCACAGCGCCCGCGAACTCTGCGGCGCCGACGACCCGTTCCTGCTGGCCAACGCGCTGACCGAGTTCCTGGCGGGCTGACGTCACGTCACCCACAGCCTGTGAGGACATGGTTGACGCCGGGCCGGGTACGCGATCCGTACACCGGCCCGGAGTCACCGGGCCGTCGAGGAGGCGGGAATCATGGGACTCGGAGGATGCATTCTCCTGATCGGTGCCGGAGCGGTACTGGCGTTCGCCACCGACTGGCAGATCGACACCGTCAACGTCGACCTGGTCGGCTGGATCATGATGCTCGTCGGCCTCGTGGGCGTCTTCGCCTACATGAGCATCGCGCGGCGTCGTCGCATGATCGTGCCGCCCACGGTCGTCCCCACCGCGGAGGACGACAAGCGCTACCTGTGACGGCCCGCCGGACGCCCGCGACGGCGTCCGGCGCACCGCGCGGAAACCGGCCGGGAGCCCTCGGGCGTACGTGACCCGGCCGCGGGCCGGCCGGGGCCCGATATCCTGGACCCCGGTCCGGGCCCCCGCCCCGGGTGGGTTCGGCCCGGAAGGAAAGCCGCTCGTGGAGTTCCGGCTGCTCGGTACGGTCTCCGTCGACACCCGCACCGGGCCACTGCCGCTCGGCCCCGCGAAGCGCCGCAGCCTTCTCGCCGCCCTGCTGCTCTCCGCCAACACCCCCGTGTCCGTCGCCCGGCTGACGGAGTCCCTGTGGGAGGACGCACCTCCACCGCGCGCCCGCGGCGTCATCCAGGGCCACATATCCCGCCTCCGCGCCCTGCTCGTGGGCGCGGAGGCGGAGGCGTACGGGGTGGAACTACTCACCCTCGGCGACGCCTACCTCCTGCGCGTCCCCGAAACCCTGCTGGACTCGCAGCGGTTCGAGGAACTGCTGATGCTCGCCCGGCAACAGCGCAGCGCCACCGACGCCGTCCTCATGTTCAGGGACGCGCTCTCCCTGTGGCAGGGCCCCGCGCTCAGCGGAGTGTTCGCCGGTCCGCCGCTCCAGGTCGCGGCGCACACCCTGGAGGAGACCCGGCTGGCGACGGTGGAGGAGCTCGCCCGCGCCCACGGGGCGCTCGGCGAGCACCACCGGGCCGCCGCCGTCCTGCGTACGGAGGCTTCCGCGCACCCGCTGCGGGAGTCCCTGGCGGCGGCCCTGATCCTGGCGCTGTACCGGGCGGGCCGCCAGTCGGAGGCCCTGGACTGGTTCCACCGCACGAGGCGGCTGCTCGCCGACGAACTCGGCATCGACCCCGGCCGCGAACTGGCCGACGCCTACGCGCTGATCCTGCGCGGTGATCCCGGACCCGACGCCGCCGCGGTGCCCGGACCGCCGGAACCACCCGGTGACCGCTCCACCCGGCCGGTCGGAGATCAGCAACTGGGGCGCGATGCGGTCCCGGATGCGCTCCAGCGCTTCGAAGGCCGCGGGGGCGTCCTGCCGCGCCACGAAGTACTCCGACTGCAGCTCGTCGCCGCTGCTCGGGGTGAATTCGAGGCGGAAGTGGGGAAGCCGCTCGTGCCAGGGGCCGCGTGCCCCCTGCTGCAGGGTGCAGTTGCCGGCGGGCATCCCGGGAACCGGGTGGCGAGGGCCGTCCGCGAGCACCGCGCCACGCCACTCGGCCGGGGCTTCGAAAGCGTCCTCACCGTCCACCGCGCGCTTCACCCACACCTGGTCGACCGGCCGGTCGCGCCAGCTGGTGAAGAGGCTGACGCTGTACCCCTCGGACATGATCTCGTCGAACCCGTGCGACACCTGGTCGCGGGGCAGGTCCTCGTAGACCCACTGCCGGACGTCGAAGGTGGGGACGAGGTCGAGGGTCAGCCGGGTGACGACGCCGAGCGCGCCGAGGGACACCACCGCGCCGGGGAAGTCGGGGTGGCCGCGTTCCAGCATGACAAGGGAACCGTCCGCGCGGACGAGTTCGACGGCACTGACCGCTCCGGCCAGCGAACGGTTCCCGACGCCGGAACCGTGGGTCCCCGTGGCGCAGGCTCCTGCGACCGAGATGTGCGGGAGGGAGCCGAGGTTGTGGAGTGCGAAGCCGTTCTCGTGCAGGGTCCCGGTCAGCTCCCCGAACCGCAGTCCGGCGCTCACCGTGGCGGTCCGCGCGGCGGAGTCGATGTCGACCACCCTGGGCAGCCCGGCGACGGATACCAGGTCACCTCGCGTGTCGGCGATCTCGTTGAACGAGTGCCGGGTGCCCAGGGCACGGATCTCGGTGGACGAACCCACGATGTCGCGCAACTCCTCCACCGAGGTGGGAGTCAGCAGGCGCCGGGCACCGAAAGTCACGTTCTTGGCCCAGTTCCGCTCGGGGGCGTTCACGCGGCACTCCCCCGTCGCGCGGCCCGGCGGACCGTGAGGGCGGTGCCCGCTACCCGATCGCACCGGGCTACCGGGTCTACGTCCGCACCGGACCGGGCACCAACTACGCCGCCATCAGGCTGCTGCCGGTGGGGGCGATGGTGGCGGTCTACTGCCAGAAGGTGGGGGAGCGGGTCAGCGGCCCGTACGGCTCCTCGAACCTCTGGGACTGCATCTCGGCCGACGAGTACGTCTCCGACGCGTACGTGCACACCGGCAGCGACGGCTGGATCGCCAGCCGCTGCGCCTGAGCGCCGTCCCGCTGCCGCCCGGCCGGTGGGGCATTTCGCCGGCCGGGCGGCAGCGGGACGTGATAATCGACGGCGTGAGCGAGAACAGCGAAACCACCGGAACCCTGCCCACCGGCCCCCTGCCCACGGGTACGGACCCGCGGGGCGGCACCGCCCCCGGCCCGCAGCCGGAGACGCTCCGCTTCTTCGGTACGACCTGGGTCGACCACGACGGCGGGTACGCGCTGCGGCGCGCCGGGGTCGCGGCCGGATCGCTGGCCGCCGCCGTCGCCTCCTGCGTGGTCCTGCGCTTCGCCTTCAGCGGCCTGGCGGTCGCTGAGATCGGCACCTTCCTGAACATCCTGGTGGTGCTGATGTTCGCCGTGTGCAGCGCCGTCGCCTACCGCAAGACCTGGCAGGGCTTCCGGAGCCGTCCGGCGGACCCGGGCCGCGAGGACAGCCTGCGCGGTCTCAAGACGATCGGCTTCGTCGGTTCCCTGCTGGCGTACTTCGTCCGCTCGCTCCGCGAAGCCCCCGGCGAGGGGCTGCTGCGCGCCGAGTACGAGACCGCCCTCGCCCGCTGGACCAAGCGCCGCACGACCCGGACCGGAAACCCCGCCGCCCGCAAGGCCCGCAAGGGCAAGTAGCCGGCCCTGCCGCCCGGCTCCCGGCCCTGCCGCCCGGCTCCCGGCCCTGCCGCCCGGGCGCACGACCTCCCCGCGCCTCCGACTCTCCGAAGGACGTGCCGCATGCCGCCCACACCACCCGCCGAACCCCTGCCCGTCGCTCCCCCGCAGGCCCCAGCGTCGGTCCGCGCCCTCTCGTTCAGTGGCGCCGCCGCCCTGTACGCCGCCGCCCGCCCCGGCTACCCGCCGGAGGTGTTCGCGGCCCTGGAGGAGGCGACCGGACGCCCTCTGGGCGCGCTGCGCGCGGTCGACGTGGGCGCGGGCACCGGCATCGCCACCCGTGAACTCGTCCGGCGCGGCGCCCACGTCGTCGCCGTCGAGCCGGGCGACGGCATGGCCGCCGAACTGCGCCGGGCCCTGCCCGCGGTGCCGGTGGTGCGCGGCGACGGCAACCGGCTGCCCCTGGCGGACGGTGTCGCCGACCTCGTCACGTACGCCCAGTCCTGGCACTGGACGGACCCCGCGCGCTCCTGGCCGGAGGCCGCCCGTGTGCTGCGCCCCGGCGGGATTCTCGCCCTGTGGTGGAACGTCGCCGACCACGAGGTCCCCTGGGTCGCCGAACAGGACTCCCGTATCCGACGTCACCTGGGCGCGGGCCACGGCGTCCACGCCACCCCCGCCCCGGGCGGCGCCTCCCGTGCGGTAGGCCTGCCGGAGAAGGGGACCGTCCATCGCCTGCTGCCCTGGTCCCGCCGGGTGAGCGTCGAGACCCACCTGGACAACCTCGCCAGCCACTCCGCGTTCCTGGTGCGGGACGGCGAACACGCCGAGGCCGACCGGCGGTTTCTCGCCGAGGAGGGCGCGCGCCTGCGGGAGCTGTTCCCCGACGGCACGGTCGAGGAGCGGTACGTGGTCGACCTGGCGACCGCCTCCCCCTGACGCCCGCCGGGGGGTCGGTGGCCTCCGTCCGACGGCCACCGACCGACGGCCACCACGCCACCGACGGTTCGTCGGATCCCGGCCCGGAGCCACGGAATTCCCCGCGACTCCGGGCTTTCGCATGCCTTGACGCGTGGGGCCGTCGCGGAGCATATTCATCGCATGATGAATAACCCGCGCACCATCGGACCGGACCCCGCGCCACCGCCCCCCGGAGGTCCGGCGCCCGCGGCCGTCCGGGCCGAGGGCCTCACCGTCGTACGCGGCGACCGCACCGTGCTGCGCGGCCTCGGCTTCACCGTCGAACCCGGCAGGATCACCGGACTCCTCGGCCCCTCCGGCTGCGGCAAGAGCACCCTGATGCGCGCGATCGTCGGCACCCAGGCCCAGGTCACCGGCGCCCTCGACGTCCTCGGCACCCCCGCCGGACACCCGGGCCTGCGCTCGCGCGTCGGCTACGTCACCCAGGCCCCGTCCGTCTACACCGACCTCACGGTCCGCCAGAACCTGGAGTACTTCGCGGCCGTGCTCCTCCCCGGCCGCGCCCACCGCGACACCCGCCGCGAGGCGGTCACCCGCGCCATCGACGACGTGGACCTCGGCAGCCACGCCGGCGCGCTGGCCGGCCGCCTCTCCGGCGGACAGCGCAGCCGCGTCTCCCTCGCCGTCGCCCTGCTCGGGGAGCCCGAACTCCTCGTCCTGGACGAGCCGACCGTCGGGCTCGACCCCGTCCTCCGCCGCGACCTGTGGAACCTCTTCCACGCCCTCGCCGCCGACCGGGGGACCACGATCCTGGTCTCCTCGCACGTCATGGACGAGGCCGAGCGCTGCCACCGGCTGCTGCTGATGCGCGAGGGCGCCATCCTCGCCACGGGCACCCCGGAGGAACTGCGTACCCGCACCGGGAGCACCACCGTGGAGGAAGCCTTCCTCCGCCTCGTCGACGAAGCGTCAGCCCAGCCCGAGGAGGCCGCGCGATGAGCGGCGACACCCTTCCCACCACCACCCACGCTCCCGCGCGGGCCCGGCCCCTCACCCCCGCCCGTACCCTCGCCACCGCCGGCCGCGTGCTGCGCCAGCTCCGCCACGATCCCCGCACCATCGCGCTACTGCTGGTGATCCCGGTCGTGATGATCGTCCTGCTCCGGTACGTCTTCGACGGCAGCCCGGGGACCTTCGACTCCATCGGCGCCTCGCTGCTGGGGATCTTCCCGCTCATCACGATGTTCCTGGTGACCTCCATCGCCACCCTGCGCGAGCGCACCTCCGGCACCCTGGAACGCCTCCTCGCCCAGCCGCTCGGCAAGGGCGACCTGATCGCCGGTTACGCCCTCGCCTTCGGTGCGATCGCCGTCGTCCAGACGCTGCTGGCCACCGCGGTCTCCGTCTGGTTCCTCGGCCTCGACGTCGTCGGTTCGCCCTGGCTGCTGATGCTGGTGGCCCTGCTCGACGCCCTGCTCGGTACGGCCCTCGGGCTGTTCGTCTCCGCGTTCGCCGCGTCCGAGTTCCAGGCCGTCCAGTTCATGCCGGCGGTGATCTTCCCGCAGCTCCTGCTCTGCGGCCTCTTCACCCCGCGCGACCAGATGCAGCCGGTCCTGGAGGCGATCTCGAACGTCCTCCCGATGTCGTACGCCGTGGACGGCATGAACCAGGTGCTCCACCACTCCGAGATCACCGGGGACTTCGTCCGGGACGTCGCCGTCGTCGCGGGCTGCGCCCTCCTGGTCCTCGGCCTGGGGGCGGCCACCCTCCGCCGCCGTACCGCCTGATGTCCGACGGGCGGTCACCCGGGCGGCTCCCTGCCGCCCCGGTGCGAGGATGACCGCGACGAGCACGGGACGGAGCCCGGAGCACACCGCGCGCCGAGGACCGTGAGCACAGCCCGGAGGGTGAACCGCATGACCCAGACAGTCGCAGTCCTCGGTACCGGCAAGATCGGCGAGGCGCTCCTCAGCGGAATGATCCGGGCCGGCTGGCGTCCGGAGAACCTGCTGGTCACCAGCCGCCGCGCCGAGCGCGCCGAGGAACTGCGGACGAGGTACGGAGTCGAGTCGGTCGGCAACGCGGAAGCGGCCAAGAGCGCGGACATCCTCATCCTCGCGGTGAAGCCGCAGGACATGGGGACCCTGCTGGACGAGCTGGGCGCGCACGTCACCGCGGACCGCCTCGTCATCAGCGCCGCCGCCGGTATCACCACGGCGTTCATCGAGGACCGGCTGCCGTCCGGCACCGCGGTGGTCCGTGTCATGCCGAACACCCCGGTGCTGGTGGACGAGGGGATGTCCGTCCTCTCCGCCGGGAGCCACGCGACGGGTGAGCACCTCGCGACCACCGAGGAGATCTTCGGGGGGGTCGGCAAGACGCTCCGGGTCCCCGAGTCCCAGCAGGACGCGGCCACCGCCCTCTCCGGCTCCGGCCCGGCGTACTTCTACTTCCTGGTCGAGGCCATGACCGACGCCGGAATCCTGCTCGGCCTCCCGCGCGCACAGGCCCACGATCTGATCGTGCAGGCGGCCATCGGCGCCGCGGTGATGCTCCGCGACAGCGGCGAGCACCCGGTGAAGCTCCGCGAGGCGGTGACCAGTCCGGCCGGCACCACCATCAGCGCCATCCGCGAGCTGGAGAACCACGGGGTGCGCGCCGCCCTGATCGCCGCTCTCGAAGCCGCCCGCGACCGCAGCCGCGAGCTGGCCTCCGGCCAGGGCTGACCCGTCACCTCCCGGCGGCCGTCACCAGGTCCGCGCTCGTCACGACCTTCGCGAAGCCACCGCTGTGCAGTGTCACGGCGGTGGCCCGCGCCAGCTCGTCCGCGCCCAGTTCCCAGCCCCACGGCCCGACCGCGTCGAAGGTGTACGTCGCGTCGAGCGCGAGGAACACCTCGTAGCCGAGGTTCCCGCCCATGCGCGCCGTCGTCTCCACGCACATATTGGTCTGGATTCCGGCCACCACGATCTGCGTCACGCCGGCCTCGTCCAGCCAGGCCCCGAGACCGGGCGTCCCGTAGAAGGCGGAATTCACCGTCTTCGTCAGAAGCAGCTCGGGCCCACCGCCCTTCCCCCGTCGCTCCTCCACGTATCCCTTGAACGCGTTCCCCGGGTACCCGGGCCGCAGCGGCGAATCCGGCCTCGGCGAGTCGTGCCGTACGAATACGACGGGGCGCCCGCTCTCCTGCCACGCGTCGATCAGCCCTGCGATGTTCCCATCCGCCCCGGCGTTGTTCCGCGGCCCCCAGTACCCCTGCTCCTCGAAGCCTTCCTGCACGTCCACCACGATCAGCGCCGCGTTCTGAGTCATTTCCATGGGAACGATGCTGTCGCCCCGCATCCGCGACGCCCAGAGGTCAGAAAGCCATCGATCGATGCTTTACTGCCAGGATGGCGCCTGGACTCGCACCCACCCCCGTCCGCATCGCGTTGGTCGCGTTCCCCGGCATCCGGGCGTTCGACGTCTCGGTCATCACGGAGGTCTGGGGCGTGGACCGCACCGACCGCGGTGTCCCGTCCTTCGAGCTGCGCCGTGTCGCCGCGGACCCGGCCCCGGTCGCGCTGCGTGGCGGACTCTCCCTCACCCCGGACCGCACGCTCGCCTGGCTGACCCGCGCCGACCTCATCGTCGTTCCCGGCCTCGACGACCAGCTGACGCCGGCCCCCGCTCCGGTCCTGGACGCCCTCCGTCGCGCCCATGCCGACGCCATCCCGATCGCGGCGCTCTGCGGCGGCGCGTTCACCCTCGCCCAGGCGGGCCTCCTCGACGGCCGCAGGGCCGTCACCCACTGGAACCTCACGGACCTCCTGGGCACCCGCCATCCCCGCGTGACGGTGGTCCCGGACGCGCTGTTCCTCCACGACGAGGGCATCTGGACGTCGGCCGGTACCGCGGCCGGTATCGACCTCTGTCTCCATCTGGTCCGGTCGGCCCATGGTGCCGAAGCCGCGGCGACGGTCGCCCGCTCGATGGTCACGGCCCCCTTCCGTACCGGAACCCAGGCCCAGTTCATCGAGCAGCCCACCCCGCACACCGACCGCGATGCCGACACCCTCGCGGCAGTACGGGCCCACGCCCTGAGCCACCTGGACGAACCGCACACGGTGGCCTCCTTCGCCGCCCGCGCCGGGATGTCTCCCCGCTCCTTCGCCCGCCACTTCCGGGCGACCACGGGAACCACGCCCCTGCGCTGGCTGATCACCCAGCGCGTCGCGGCAGCTCAGAAGCTCCTGCAGCGCACCGACCTCCCTCTCCCCGAGGTGGCCGGCCGCACGGGCTTCGGGAGCGAGATCACGATGCGCCAGCACTTCGCCTCCCACCTGGCCACCAGCCCCCGTGACTACCGGCTGGCCTTCCGCCGAGCCCCGGGCCGGTCGGGGGTTGACACGGAGGTAACCCCTCAGTAGTGTTCTCCGAGTTGTCCGACGTGAGCGCCGACCCCGGTCGGTCCCCGGACAGCCATTCCGCACCATCACTCAACAAGGCCCGACTTCCCGTCGTGTGCCTTTGCGTGTGCTTGTGTGAAATGAGGATTGCCCGTTCGTGAGAGCAGCCCCGATTAGCGTCGGAGCCCGGCAATCCGCTAATGTCTCACTCGTCGGAAGGGCCGCAACGGCCCGGAAGACAAGCCCCGCTGACTGGGAATCAGGCCCGAAAGGATCTGATAGAGTCGGACTCGCCGGAAAGGGAAACGCGAAAGCGAAGAACTGGAAAG
>NZ_JBSFVR010000054.1:0-28590 GCF_053592415.1 Streptomyces sp. NPDC002690
TAGAATCTGATTCCCATCCTACGGGGCTGTCGTGGTGGAGTTGAGGGGTAGCGGGGCCGATCCGCTGGAGGCGGACGACCCGGAACGAATAGGGCACCCGCCAGAGCCGGGCCGCCCGGCCGGACCCGGCCGGGGGGCCCGCCCGGTGGGCGGCCTGCGGGGGAGCGGGCGGCACCGGGGGCGGCGGTGCGGGGTACGCGTCGGGGTGGATGGAGGCGGTCATCGGGCGTTCCTCAGTTCGTCGTCGGCGTACGGGACGGTGCCGGGGGCCGTGATCGGAGCCGTACGGGAGCCCCTGATCGGAGCTGTGCGCGGAGCGGCACCGAAGGCGTCGAAGGGGGCCGGGCGTTCGGTGGGCCGGTCGTCGGCCACCGCCGGGACGGGCCGCTCACCGCGCCGCTCCGGGAAGACCCAGGCGCGCAGCAGCAGGAAGCGCAGCACGGTCGCCGCCAGGTTGGCCGCGATCAGCACGGCGACCTCCGTGGAGTGCGAGGTGGACGGGGCAGTGGTGGACAACGCGGCGAGCGAACCGCTGGTGAGCGCGAGGCCGATGGCGAAGACCACGAGGCCCTGCGCCTGGTGCCGGACCGCGCCGCCCCGGCCGCGCACCCCGAAGGTGAGACGCCGGTTCGCCGCCGTGTTGGCGACGGCGGAGACCAGCAGGGCCCCCGCGTTGGCGAGTTGCGGGCCGACACCGAGCCGGAAGAGGGAGTAGAGGGCGAGGTAGACGGCGGTCGAGAGCACCCCGACCACGCAGAACCCGACCAACTGCCGTGCCAGGCCGCGCGGTACGCCCGGCACCGTACGGTCCCGGGGGTCGTCGCCGAACGGCCGGGTCAGCCGGTCGAGCGGCAGCGCGCCGACCGCCAGCGCCCGCCCCACCCGCCAGACGCCCTTCAGGTCCTCGGTGGCGGTCTTCACGATGTGCACCGTGGAGTCGGGGTCGTCGATCCAGTCGACCGGCACCTCGTGGATGCGCAGTCCGGCCCGCTCGGCGAGCACCAGCATCTCCGTGTCGAAGAACCATCCGGTGTCCTCGACCATCGGCAGCAGCCGCTCGGCCACCTCGCGCCGGATCGCCTTGAACCCGCACTGGGCGTCGCTGAACCGGGCGGACAGCGAGGAGCGCAGGATCAGGTTGTAGGAACGCGACACGAACTCGCGCTTCGACCCGCGCACCACCCGGGCGCTGCGCGCCAGCCGGGACCCGATCGCCAGGTCGGAGTGGCCGGAGATCAGCGGCGCGACCAGCGGCAGCAGCGCGTTCAGGTCGGTCGAGAGGTCCACGTCCATGTAGGCGAGGACCGGTGCGCCGGAGTGCGACCACACCGTGCGCAGGGCGCGCCCGCGCCCCTTCTGCTCCAGTCGGTACGAGACCACCTCCGGCAGCAGCGCTTCGAGCCGGGACGCCACCTGCGGGGTGGTGTCGGTGCTCGCGTTGTCCGCGACGGTGATGCGGAAGCGGTAGGGGAAGGTCCGGGTCAGGTGCTCGTGCAGCCGCCGCACACAGGTTTCGAGGTCTTTCTCCTCGTTGTACACGGGCACGACCACGTCGAGTACGAGTGCGGGCGCTCCGTGCGCGTCCACCGTCCCGGCCGGGAGGTGCTGCCGGGCCGGCAGGGCACTGGTGCCGGCGCTCCAGGGGTTGTCGGTTCGCATGAACACGACGTTCGCGGGCCGCGCTGTCACGCCGTTGTGCTGAGGCTGTGGTCAGGCTGTGAGTTCCGCATCTGCGCTGACGGAGCCTCACATGTTGTTCACCTGAGGTGAGTTGAGATGTCCAGCAGGTGTACCGGCGTCTTCCGCAACCGGCTCGGCACAGGCCGGGAGCCGGACGGAGAACACCGTGTCGCCCGGCACCGAGCGCACCGAGACCTCCCCACCGTGCGCGGCCGTCACCGCCTGCACGATGGCGAGCCCCAGTCCGGTGGATCCCGCGTGGCGCGAGCGCGAGGCGTCTCCCCGGGCGAACCGCTCGAAGACGTGCGGCAGCAACCCCGCCGGAATTCCCGGACCGTCGTCCCGCACCTCCAGCGTCACCCAGCCGGTCCCCGGTCCGGCGGCGCGCACGCACGCGGTGACGGTGGTGCCGGGGGGTGTGTGGCTGCGCGCGTTGCCCAGCAGATTGACCAGCACCTGATGGATTCGGGTCGCGTCGGCCCGTACCGTCGCGGGCGCGTCCGGCAGCTCCAGCCTCCAGAGGTGACCGCCCTCGGCCGCCCCGGACCGGTCCGCCGCCCGGGCGTCGCTCACCGCGTCCACCACGAGCGGCGAGAGGTCGGTGGGCCGGTGGTCGAGCGGCCGGCCGGCGTCGAGCCGGGCCAGCAGCAGCAGGTCCTCCACCATTCCGGTCATCCGCCGGGCCTCGGACTCGATGCGCCCCAGAGCGTGCCGGGTGTCCGGACCGATGGACTCGCGCCCGCGCCGGGTGAGTTCGGAGTACCCGCGGATAGAGGCGAGCGGGGTGCGCAGTTCGTGACTGGCGTCCGCGACGAACTGCCGGACCCGCGTCTCGCTCTCCTGCCGGACGGCCAGGGCCGAACCTACGTGCCCCAGCATCCTGTTGAGCGCGGCACCGACCTGACCGACCTCGGTCCGCGGATCGGCCTCCGCCTCGGGGACCCGTACGAGCGGGGCCACCTCGCCACTGTGCAGGGGGAGTTCGGATACACGTGTCGCGGTGGCGGCGATCCGGCGCAGCGGGCGCAGCGCGACCCCGACCATCGTGGCGCCGGCGATCGAGGCGGCGATGAGCCCCGCCCCGGTGACGCACACCTCCACCAGGATGAGGGCTGCGATGTCCCCGCTGACCTCCTCGCTCGGGATGCCGACGAGGAAGGTGACACCGCCCTTCGCGGATGCGGACTCGACGCGGTAGGAGCCGAGTCCGGGCAGTTCGGCGTCGTGGGTGGCCGAGTCGCCGGAGGCCCCGGAGGCCTCCAGCGCCTTGGACTGGGCGTCGGTCAGCGGCGTGGAGCTGGGCACCGAGTCCTCGCCCTGGTCGGCGAGCACCTTCGAGTCGAGGACCGTGCCGTCGTCGGCGACGACCGCGCCGACCGTACCGATGGGCTGGCCGCCGTTGCCGATGAAGGCGAGCAGGCTGCCACCGGGGCCGCCGCCGCCCGGACCCGGTTCGCCGGCCCCCGGGCCCAGCCCGGCCCGGACCGCGATGGAGTCCAGCTGGGCGTCGAGCTTGCCGTACATGTAGCTGTGGAAGGCGATCGCGGTCACCGAGCCGATCACGGCCGCGACGACGGCGATGAGCGAGACGGCGGAGACCACGAGCCGGGTCCGCAGTGTCCAGGGCCGGCCGCCCTTCCTCCGGCCGCCGGCTCCGTCACGGCCGGCCGGGCCGCCCCGGGTGTCCGCCGCCCGGAGGCCGGTCCGCCTGCGCATCCCCGCTACTCGCCGGGCTTGATGAGATAGCCCGCGCCGCGGCGGGTGTGGATCATCGGCGTGCGGCCGGCGTCGATCTTCTTGCGCAGGTAGGAGATGTACAGCTCGACCACGTTGGCCTGGCCGCCGAAGTCGTAGTTCCACACCCGGTCCAGGATCTGCGCCTTGCTCAGCACCCGGCGGGGGTTGCGCATGAGAAAGCGCAGCAGCTCGAATTCGGTGGCGGTGAGGTGGATCGACGTCCCGCCCCGGCTGACCTCGTGGCTGTCCTCGTCGAGCAGCAGATCACCGACGACGAGCGTGGACTCGCTGCGGGTGTTGGCGGACGTGCCGGAGCGGCGGATCAGCCCGCGCAGCCGCGCCACGACCTCCTCCAGGCTGAACGGCTTGGTGACGTAGTCGTCGCCGCCCGCCGTGAGCCCCGCGATCCGGTCCTCCACCGCGTCCCGGGCGGTCAGGAAGAGCACCGGCACGTCGGTGTGGTCGCGGCGCAGCTTGCTGAGCACCGCCAGCCCGTCCATGTCCGGCAGCATCACGTCGAGCACCACCGCGTCGGGGCGGAAGTCCCGGGCGGTCCGCAGCGCACCGGCGCCGTCCCCGGCGCTGCGCACGTCCCACCCCTCGTACCGCAGGGCCATCGAAAGCAGCTCGGCGAGCGGCGGCTCGTCGTCCACGACCAGTACGCGGACGGGGTTGCCGGGGTTCTTGGTGGTGCGGTCGGCCCTGAGCGGCTCGGTACGCCCCTGGGGCGAGGTCGTCGTCATCCCCCCACCCTGTGAGACCGCTCTGAGAGGGAGCTTGCCCGTTTCTGTGAAAAGCCTGAGAAACGAGTCAGGCTCTGGTCATGAAGAGACCAAGACCGATCCGATCCGAACAGGGCTGACGGAGAAGAGGGGGAACGGGTCAGAACAGCCCGTCCTGCACCGCGCCGGGCCCCAGATCCTCGACGGGGACGGTCACCGCCGGACCCCAGTCGCCGCTCCCGCCGCTCCCCCCGCTCCCCGCCCCGCCTCCCGTCGGCGTTCCGGCGGCCCGTACGAGCTCCCAGCCGGTCATCAGCCGGGTGTCCAGCACCACCACCGCGCCGCCGGCGCCGTCACCGGTCGCCAGGTGCAGATCCGGCCCGGCCGCCGCCACCAGCCGCCCCGCCACCCCACCGCCCGCGACCAGTTCCCGCACCGTGCCGACGCCCGCGGACGGCTCCCGTACCGCCCCGGCCTCCGTGCCCGGTGCCGCCAGGCCGAAGATCTCCGCGTGGTCCACGGCCTCGTACGGCAGCCGCTCCAGCGACTCCGGCCAGCCACGCCCTTCGAGCGCCGCGGCCCGCCCGTACAGCTCCGCCACCTCGCCGCCGCGCTCCCGGGCGTCCGGCAGTACCCCGCGCACCGCGCGCTTGCGGGCGTACGGAATCCGGTCCGGCACCCCCAGCGCGGCGCGCAGCACCTCCTCGGTCCGGCGCGCCGCCATCAGGGGCCCCCGGCCCAGCCAGCTGAAGGCCACGGCACCCTGCTCCCGCAGCCGCGCGGCGCCCCGCTCCTCGGCGGTGATCCCGACCTTGACCATCCCGGGCCCGAACCACGCGAGGTAGACGCGGTAGGTGCGCGGGTCGTCCGCGACGGTGTCCGCCGCCACCGAATGCTGCCGGTCCAGCCGCGCGCACTCCGCGCACCTGGCCCCCGTACTCCGCCCCGGCACGGACGCCCCGAGCGGGCAGGCGTTCCCCCGCGCACCCACGCAGGTCCGCTCCCCGAGAGCCCGGAAGCCGAGTTCGCTCCCGTACGCCAGCACGCTCCCCCGCCGGGCCCGGCCGTTCTCCCAGCCCAGCTCCGGGACGTCCCCGGGCCACCGCAGTCCGGTGCACCGCCAACCCACGTCGAGAACCCCCACACCGAGACCACCGCGGACAACGAGGGATCAACCCTACGGGCCCGGAACGCAAGTGCAGGGGACCCGGCCACATCCACAGAAGGGCCACTAGAATCCCGCCATGGCACTGACCATGGACGACGTGGACCGCTTCGAGGCTTCCCGACCGCGCCTGGAGGCCATCGCCTACCGCCTCCTCGGATCCGCGAGCGACGCCGAGGACGCCGTCCAGGACACCTTCCTGCGCTGGCAGGGAGCCGACGTCGGGCGCATCGAGGTCCCCGAGGCCTGGCTGACGAAGGTCCTCACCAACCTGTGCCTCAACCAGCTGACCTCGGCCCGCGCCCGCCGCGAGACGTACGTCGGCCAGTGGCTGCCCGAGCCGCTGCTCGCCGGGGACCCGATGCTCGGCCCCGCCGACACCGTCGAGCAGCGCGAGTCCGTCTCGTACGCGGTGCTCGCCCTCATGGAGCGCCTCTCCCCCAACGAGCGCGTGGTGTACGTGCTGCGGGAGGCCTTCGACTACCCGCACCGCAGGATCGCGGAGATCCTCGACATCACCGAGGCCTCCTGCCAGCAGATCTTCCACCGCGCGAAGAAGCACGTCGCGGACGGCAGGTCCCGCGCCGAGATCGACGAGGCCGCCGCCCGGCGGATCGTCCACGAGTTCCTCGCCGCCGCCACCAGCGGCCGGACCGAGCCCCTCGTGGCGCTCCTCACGGGCGACGCGATCGCGGTCGGCGACGGCGGCGGCAAGGTCCCGGCCCGCGCCTCGGCGTTCGAAGGAGCCCTCGCCGTCGCGAAGTTCATGCGCGGCCTCTTCAAGCCCAGCCAGGCCAAGCGCAACCTCGCCGGCGGCTCCCCCGGACTCTGGGCCTCGACCGCCAACAACAGGCCCGCCCTGGTGGTGGTCCTCGACGGCCGGGTCATCGGGGTCGTCTGCATGGAGATCACCGCAGAGGGCATCGCCGCGTTCCGCAGCCAGGTCAACCCGGACAAGCTGGTCCGCGCGACCGAACGGTGGGCGGCGGCCGGCGACCACGGCGAACCCCTGGTCCGGCCGTTCTGACGGCACCCGCCCGATGTGAGCCGCTTCACATCGCCCCCCTGTCAGGAATCGTCGGGCTGTCCGGTTCAAGAGGCGAACCGCGCGGAACAGGACGCGAGACAGGGAGCAGGGAAATGAAGGCCCACACCGTCCAGAAGCACCGCATCATCGTCCTCGGAGCCGGATACACCGGTGCCATCGCCGCCGGCCGCCTCGCCAAGCGGCTGCGCCCCGAGGACGTCGACATCACCCTGGTCAACGCCGAGCCCGACTTCGTCGAGCGGGTCAGGCTGCACCAGCTGGCGGTCGGCCAGGAGCTCAGGCCCCGCCCCTTCGCCGAGATGTTCGCGGGTACGGGCGTCACGCTGCGGCTCGGCAGGGTCACCGCCGTCGACGCCGACCGCAGGACCGTCGCGGTCTCCGCCCCGGACGCCGGCGGGGCCGAGGACACCGCCGGGGCCGAGGAACTGACGTACGACACCCTCGTGTATGCCCTCGGCAGCGGCTGGAACACCCACGGCGTCCCCGGCACGGCGGAGCACGCCCACGACATCACCGGCCGCCCCGGTGCCCTCCGGCTCCGCGACCGGCTGGCGGGTCTCGGCGCCGGAGCGCCCGTGGTCGTCGTCGGTGGCGGCCTCACCGGCCTGGAGGCCGCCACCGAGATCGCCGAGGCCCGCCCCGACCTCGACGTCACCCTCGCCGTACGCGGCGAACTCGGCGACTGGCTCTCCCCCAAGGGCCGCCACCACCTGCGGAAGGTGGCCGACAAGCTCGGCATCACCGTCCGCGAGCACACCGCCGTCGAGGGGGTGGAGGCCGGCCACGTCGTCACCGCCGACGGCACCGCCGTCCCCGCCGCCGTCACCGTGTGGACCGCCGGCTTCGCGGTCCACCCGATCGCGCGGGCCAGCGCCCTGGAAGTCACGGGCACCGGTCAGATCGTGGTCGACAGGACGCTGCGCTCGGTCTCGCACCCGGACGTGTACGCCATCGGCGACGCCGCCCACGCCATCGGTCCGGGCGACAAGCCGCTGCGCATGTCCTGCGCCTCGGGCGTCCCCGTCGCCTGGCAGGCCGCCGACACCATCGCCGCCCGCCTCACCGGTGACAAGCTCCCCGAGCCGTCCGCCCGCTACTTCAACCAGTGCGTCTCGCTGGGCCGCAAGGAGGGCCTCATCCAGTACGTCACCGCCGACGACCGCGCCGTCGGCGCGGCCCTGACCGGACGGCTCGCCGCCTTCTACAAGGAGGTCGTCTGCAAGGGCGCCGCCTGGGGCGTCGCCAACCCCACCCTCGGCATCCCGTCGCGGCGCCGGCCGGTCGTACGGCAGACCACGCGGCCTGGCGCGGCAGGCACGCCCGTACCGCCCGCCCCGCCCGTAACCGCCGAGTACTGACCGCCCGGCACCTGACGGGCCGTGGTCCCCGCACTCGCCTTCGCGGTGCCACGGCCCGCCCGGACTCTGATCCGCGGGATCGGACGGGCCGTTGGGCGGGACCCCGCTTTCCTCCCAGCCGGTCGCTGGTCGTCGTGACCGACAGCCACCGCGTGCCGTCGCCGCCGTCAGGGTTTCCGTCAGCTCGGAACAGTGAAACCGGCTCGCGGAGTACGCGTTCGCCGAGACGCGGGGCAGCCCTCAGGTGGTGGGCCTGGCTGTCCGCCTCAGCTCCTCGAAGACGCCCTTGAGGATTTCGAGTTCCTCACCGGTGAACAGGTCGTCGGGACCACTCGGGGCGAGATCGGCGAACGAGTCCTCGTAAAGGTCACCCAACCCCAGGATTCCGCGCTTCGCCACCGTGTCGATGATCAACCTCAGGAAGTCGAGCCGACGAGAACCGAGCTGCCTGCCCACGTGGAAACTCTCGAAGGCGTCCTGCGCCGCCTGTCGGTCCAGCCCGCACAGGCCGCGGACGAACAGGCCGAGGCCGCCGGAGGACCGCACCTCGTCGAGGTCCTCCGGGGAGGCGATGCCCTCCGTGCGGAAGGTCTCCTCCAGGTTCGCGAGATCGAGTTCGGTGATCTGCTCGTTGAGACGCAGCTTGCGCACCACCGGCTGGTCCTCGTGGCGCAGGAGGTAGGTCCTGGCCTTCTGCTTGAAGCGCTGCTCGTCCGTGCCCTGGGGCATCCCCAGGATCTCGGCCTCGGTGATGTCGCCGAGCGTGTCGACGAAGTCGGTGTAGACGACGTTCCGCTTGACCTGGTCATCGGTGAGACGGACGAGGTCGCGGATGCGACGTCGCATGTCCTCCAGCATCGGGAGCGTCACGTCGTTCCACCACTCGTCGCCCGCTACCGCCTCCAGAAGCTTCATCTGTTCGAAGACCACCCGGATGTTGGTCTTGGTGAGCAGGTCGGAAGCGATGTCCTGGATCTTCGCGCGCAGCTTGGCGAACTCCTTGCCGCCTTCCAGCGCGGCGAGCTGGAGACCGTACGCCATCAGGTCGAACCGCTTGGCCTCCTCGCTCGTATCCTTCTCGTCCGGGCGGAACTCGCTGGGCAGTCCGAGCAGGTGGTCACGGATCGCGGTGTCCGCCTCGTCGTCCACTCGGTGCCAGCTGCCGAAGTCACTGAAGAACTCGATCGCCCGGCGTTGCGGGCGAACGAGGAAGTTGTCCAGGTTCATACCGGTGACGGTGCGGTGCAGCCGGTGGGCCAGCGACCAGCGGATCTCCGCCTCGGTGCCGATCGCGTCGGGGCCGGCGTCCCGGGCCGGATCGGGCTGTTGCCGCTTGTCCAGAACCCGGACCAGGTCGAGCTGGCGCTGGAGGAGCCTTTCGGTGAGGGTGACAGCCCTGCGCCCCTCCGACCGGTCGAGCTGACTGTTGAAAAAGTCGATGTTGCCGCAGAAGTCGAAGACGTAGAAGTTCTGCTTGGCGTGGTCGGGGTTTCCGGGATCGGGACCGTAGAGGGCAGGGCGCAAGCGAGTACCGCGGCCGATCATCTGCCAGAACTTGGTCTTGGAGAAGACCGGCTTGGCGAAGACCAGGTTCACCACCTCGGGCACGTCGATCCCGGTGTCGAGCATGTCGACGGAGATGGCGATGTCAGGAGCGTTCGGCGGGTTCTTCGGGTTGGAGAAGTCGTCGATGAGCGACTGGGCGTACGTCTCCTGGTACGTGATCACACGCGCCGTGTGACCGGCACCCTGACGGTAGTTCGCGTTGTAGCGCTCCTCCACATATCGGGCGTGGTCGTTGTTCTTCGCGAAAATGATCGTCTTGCCGAGCCGGTCACCGCCCTCGACGCGGTGGCCGCGCGTCATCAGCGTCTCCAGCATCTTGTCCACGGTGTCCTCGTTGAAGAGGAACTTGTTCATGTCGTGGCGCCCCACCGCATCCGGGACGTCACCGTCCTCGGTCCACTCCTTGGCGTCCCACTCAGCCTTCTCTTCCTCCGAGAGGTCGGCGTAGCGGATGCCCTGCTCCATGAACTTCAGCGGCACCTTCACCGCCTTGGGGAGGACCAGGTAACCGTCGTCAGCGGCTTCCTGGAGGTCGTAGGAGTCGGTCGGGACCCCGTCCTCCATGGCGAACAGTTTGTACGTGTTGCGGTCGATCTCGTCCTTGGGCGTGGCCGTCAGGCCGAGCAGCAGCGAGTCGAAGTAGCGGAACAGCTCGCCGTACTTCGCGTACACGGAGCGGTGCGCCTCGTCGATGACGATCAAGTCGAAGTGGCCGGGACCGAAGCGGCGGCGACCCACACCGTCGATGACGTCGATCTGCTTCATCATCGTCTGGTACGTGGAGAGGTAGACACGGGCCGAGGCGGCCTTGTCGTGAAGGAGGTTGGCCGCAGGAGTGTTCGGCAGGTTCTCCTTGAACGCCTTCATCGCCTGGTTGACCAGCGCCTGCCGGTCGGCGAGGAACAGCACCCGCTGTGCCCAGCCGGCCTTCATCAACTGGTCCACGAGGGCCACGGTGGTGCGGGTCTTGCCGGTGCCGGTCGCCATGACGAGCAGCGCCTGACGGCCACGGTCCCGCTCGAACGTCTCCCCCACCCGCTTGATCGCGTGGAGCTGATAGGGACGGCCGGCGATCTTCTCGTTCACCGGTGTGGCCGTGAGGGAGAGGCGTCCGGCGCGCTGGCGGATGTGCCAGTGCAGCTCGTCCTTCGTGAAGAAGCCCTGCACCTGGCGCGGCGGGTAGCCGAGGCCGTCGTCCCAGAGGTAGGTCTCGTAACCGTTGGTGTAGAAGATCAGCGGGCGGCGGTTGAACCGCTTCTCGAGCGCGTCGGCGTACAGCTTCGCCTGCTGCTGTCCGTCGCGGGCGTCCCGCCGGGTCCTCTTGGCCTCGACGACGGCGAGAGGCTTGCCGTCGTCGCCCCAGAGCACGTAGTCGACAAATCCCTTGCCCGTCTTGGTGGGCATCCCGGACGTGATCGGGTACTCGGTGTCCTTGCCCCGGGTGAGGAGGTCCCAGCCCGCTTCCTTGAGGAGCAGGTCGATGAAGGCGTCCCGGGTCGCCTGCTCGTCGTAGTCATGGGTGTCCCGCACCGCCTGGTTGGCGGCCTTCGCGGAGGCGATCAACGCCTTGAGCTCTTCGAGCTGCCGGGCGAGGTCCGCGTTCTGGGCCCGCTCGGCCGCGAGCTGCTCGGCCTGCTTCTTGAAGCGGGCCTCGTCCTCCGCCTCCTTGGACTTGAGCTCGGCCTGCTTCAGCGCCCGGGCCTGCGGGGAGAGGGGGCGCGGTACCGCGCTGGTGTCGAACTCCAGCCCGGCGGGCGGCAGCGCGGCGGCCTGACGGGTGTAGGTGCGGGCGAACCAGTAGAGGGAGTGGAACAACTCCTTCACGCTGGCCTCGGCGACGCTTCTCGGGACCGGGGCGGCCTTGTGGACGGCGTTGTTGCCGTGCCGGCGAATGAGGTCCATCTTGGCGTTGACCGTCGGCCCGACGAGCTGCCGGAAGGTCGGCTCGTGAAGCATCGCCGCGAGGTCCTTCTTGTACGGCTCGCCGAGGCTGCTGTCCGTGTCGTACATCCAGCGGGCTGTGATCTCCATGGCACGGCGGGCGTAGAAGCAGGCGGCGCGGGGGTCGTGATGGATCAGCCGCTCGGCGCGGATCGCCTCGTCGTGGAGGGTGGGCCACTCGGCGCGGAGAAAGGCGAAATTGCCGGCCGCGGTATGGCCGGCGGCGTGGTTGCCGTGCTCGGCCCGGCTCTGACCATCGTCGTTCCGGCTGCTCTGACCGTGCTGGTCGCTACCCATGGTGGTGCGGGCCCCTCTCCCCTGTGGCGGCTGTCCGCGCGAGCCCGGGCTCGCACGGACAGGGCCGTCCGTCTCCTCGACAAGCCCCCCGGGGCCGGCCTCCCCTGCTCGGCCGCACGGGCGCCGTGCAGTGCCAGTGGTGCGGTCGGTGCTGCGCACCGGGTACGGCGAGTGCGGCTTACGCGGCTTCGCCGGACGCTTCATGATTCCAGAGGGCGCCGGTGAAGGCACGCTGCTGGAGCGAGACGAAGAGTTCATCGAGGACGACGAGGTGAGCGCGGTGGGCACGCTTCTCCGCCTCGATGGCCTCGATACGCCGGGCGAAGCTCTGCTGCAAATCCAACGGAGGGATTTCACACTCGAATTCAAGGAGCTTGGACTTCGAGATGTTCACCATCGAGGCGGCACTCCCGGATGCCAGCTCTTGCAGTTTTCGGCGCTTACCAGAATGGGTAAGCAATGCATGCAGATACACCTTGTCGATCGGCGCACGATCAGCCGGAACCAGGCGAAAAATAAGATCGGGCATCAGCAATCTTGAACGCGTGGACCGCACATAGGCAGAAGCCGCCACAAGCCCAGGAGTGTTCTTGCGCGTGAAAAGCAGGTCCCCCGCCCGAACTTCCTGCCGAGTGTCGGGGACTGCTCCGGGCGGGAGAGCCTTGTTCTCGTCCTGCAGGTATGCACACCGCGTAACCGCTCCGAGCTTCAGAACACCCCATTCCTCGCCCTCCGCCGGCCGGTCCAAACACTGAGGGCTCTTCCCGCTCTCAATACCGGCCAGGAAGTCACCCATTTTCACCCGCTCCCAACCACGACTGTTGGAAACCGGGTCACCGAACATGTCGAGGAAGACCGAGCGGGCCAGATCATCGAGAGCCGCAATGGCCCTGCGGCGCTTGGCGCGGAGATCATCTACCTGATCGAGAACGTTGGCGATGCGCTTCTGCTCACCAACCGAAGGAGCGAAAAACTCACTGGAAAGAAGATCCTTCTTGTTCACGTGCTTCATCGTCGCGCCGTGAAGATGCCGCTCCGCTCGCGTCAGAATATGAGCAAGAGCATGCCGGAGATAGCCCTTGTCGACACGCTCCCGGTCCGGCTCGACGCGAAAAATATGCTGGTTGAGCACAGCCGTGTCCGGACCCTTCCACTCGAAAACACCGAGTGTCGCCGACCACGAAACCAACAAATCCCCGGGCTGCACATGAAAACGAGAAGAGACACTGCGCATCGTACGGTTGTACGACTTCCCAGGATCGGTCAAGTTTTGGATACGAATAATTCGGGCCCCCGTATCCGCCCAATCGCTGACCGCGAAGGCAACCCCATTGGTAAAGGTTGCGACATCACCCAATTGCGCGAACCGTGGACTCACTGCAACATCTCCTTCAGTTCATGAGTGCCCTTGATGATCTCCTCGTTCAACTGCTCCAGGTCCGTCAGAATCTCCATCGGCGTCCGCGTCTCGGCCTCCTCGTGAACCATCTCTTTGTAACGGTTCACGGAGAAGTCGTAGCCCTGGGCCGCGATGTCCGCCTTCGGTACGCAGAAGCTCTGCTCGCTCCTCGGCCGATCCCTCTCGGCGCCATCCCGTTCCTGCCAGCGGGCCAGAACGTCCGGGAGGTTATTCTTCGAAAGTTCGTCCGAAGTCATCGGGTCGCCCTGTGGGCGAACGCCCAGGCGTTCCTCCGGAAGCAGCGGGTTGCGCTTGTCGTCCAGACTCAGGCCGTCCGCCTGCACGTCGTAGAACCAGACGTGGTCCGTACCCCCCGAGTCCGTCTTCGTGAAGAACAAGATCGCCGTCGAGACACCGGCGTACGGCTTGAAGACACCGCTCGGGAGCTTGACCACCGCCTGAAGCTGCTGTTCCTCCACCAGGATGCGACGCAGTTCCCTGTGGGCCTTGGTCGAACCGAACAACACCCCGTCCGGCACGATGACGGCAGCCCGGCCACCAGGCTTCAGGAGCCGCAGGAACAGAGCCAGGAACAGCAGTTCCGTCTTCTTCGTCTTGACGATTCGCTGGAGATCCACCGCCGTGGACTCGTAGTCCAAGCTCCCCGCGAAGGGCGGATTCGCAAGAATCAACGTGTAGCGCTCGGCCTCGCCGGCCGCGTTCTCCGCAAGCGAGTCACGGTAGCGGATATCTGGGTTCTCGATGCCGTGCAGCAGCATGTTCATCGAGCCGATGCGGAGCATCGTGGTGTCGAAGTCGAAGCCATGGAACATCGACTTGTTGAAGTGTTTGCGCTGCTCCACCCCGAGCAACGCATCGCGGTGTACCCGCTGCGCGTACGACGCAGCCTGCACCAGGAAGCCGGCCGTGCCGCACGCCGGGTCACAGATCTCGTCACGGGGCCCGGGCTGGGTCATCTCGACCATCAGGTCGATGATGTGGCGCGGCGTGCGGAACTGGCCATTTTGACCGGCCGTGGCGATCTTCGCGAGCAGATACTCGTAAATGTCGCCCTTTGTGTCACTGCTGTCCATGGAGATTTCGTCGAGCAGGTCGACGACCTTCGCCAGCAGGTTGGGCCCCGGAATGGTGAACCGGGCGTCCCTCATGTGGTGGGAGTACGTCGTCGATTGGTCCCCGCCCATGCGACGCAGATACGGGAAAACGCCGTCGGCGACGAGCCCGTACATGATCTCGGAATCTCTGACCTTGAAGTTCTGCCAGCGCAGATCCTGCTGGTCGGCCAAGAAGAAGGGGTCCGGGTCGGGTTTGCCCGTTGCCGTCGCTTTGCGGTCCTTGCGGGTCTGGATCTCGTCCAGCCGCTTGATGAAGAGCAGGTACGTGATCTGCTCCATCACCTCCAGCGGATTGGAGATGCCACCCGACCAGAACGCGTCCCAAACGCGCCCCACCCTGCTCTTCAACTCACCCGTAATCACACCGAGGATCCTACGGCCCCCATAACCCGCCACCATCCGGAACGGATCCAGGTCGATCCGGAGGGAGCTTGCCGCCTCTCCCGCGAGAGATGACTTGCCTCATCGGTCAGGCCGACGGTAGGTCGCCGAACTCTGCTGTCTTCGAGGTTCGTTTGCGATGCTGAGGTTTTGATGATGTGGCGGCACCGCTTCCTCACAGGTGCTGGGGCGTGGGAGCTGCCCATGGGCCTGGTCGAGAAGGCGGGACGCCGGCGGAGCCGGCGGCCCGCAGGGTCTTGGAGGAGACCGGCAGGCGTCCCGGCCCGATCAAGCCGCTGATCCGTGCCGAGCCGGGTTCGCCGACCGAGAAAAACGAGTCGGACCGGTTCGGGTGGATCCCACCCGGAGCCAGGTGCGCCGCCCCGTGAAGTTGATGCCGACGGCGAGGCCGGCTTCCTCGTATCCGTCCGATCGGCCCCCGAGGGCGGTTGCCATCAGACACTGCCGTCAAGACAAAAGCCAGAGGCCCTGTGGATTGCTCCACAGGGCCTCTGGCGTGTTGTGCACTCGGCAGGATTCGAACCTGCAACCTTCTGATCCGTAGTCAGATGCTCTATCCGTTAAGCTACGAGTGCTTGGCGTTCCGGTTTTTTTTCTTCCCGGTCGGCGTTGCGAGAACAACATTACATGAACCGCGCCGGGACGCGAAATCCATTGCCCCCACCCCCTCTGACCTGCGGAAACGTCCCCAGAGGGTGAATCTCGGCCATGCAGGGGCACGCTGCCGCACCCGCCCCTCCGGCGCTTCGGTACGCAGAAACCCTTCGAACGGGCCTCCATGGCAGGGGTCCGGCAGGCGCCGGGACCGGCCGCACACGATCACGACCGGGAACGACCGGGAACGGACGGAGCCGTGGCCCGGCACTGGGGCACGACCAGGACGGCGAGCGGGAACGGGCGCAGCCACGATCCGGACCGCACCACCTGTGCCCACCCACCAGGCGGAGCCACCCTCGAACCGCCCGTCCCCCGGAACGGCCGAAGCCCCGTGCCAGGGGCACGGGGCTTCGGATGGAGCGGAGGCGGAGGGATTTGAACCCTCGATGGGTTTTAAAACCCAAACCGCATTAGCAGTGCGGCGCCATAGACCGGACTAGGCGACGCCTCCAGCACACCTTCGCGCAAGCGCGAGTGGTGCGTGCAGATGATGACACAGTCGGGTGCGGTGTCACCAATCGCGGCCCACGGTACTAGGCAGGTGGGCGCCAGGGCAAAGGACATTCGCCCCCGATTCGGGGAAGGTCCGTCGCGTTCCGGGCCGGACTCTCCCCGCCCGGCGCGTTCCGGGCCGGACTCTCCCCGCCCGTACGCCCCGCGCGCACCCCGGCTTGCTCCGTGCGGCCCCTCCGGATCGCGCAACGCCGGGGCGGGAGGGACGTTAGGGACACCAGACAGGGCCGACGTGATCCAGGACACGAGATGGGTCAGCCGCTGCCCGCCGTCGTCTCCACGCACCCGTGCCCCAGGACCAGGAGTCCCGCAATGCTGCGCCGTCTCGCCCTCACCGCCGTCGTCTCGCTCGCCGCGCTGTCCACCGCCGCCCCCCTCGCCACCGCCGTGGGGCCGCTGCCCGTGCCCATCGAGGGCTCGGGACCGATCCCGGTGTCCGAGCAGTCCGGCCCCGCCGTCCACTCGGGCCCCGCCGGCTCCCCGTACACCGGGATGCTTCGCCCTGCGCGCAAGGGCGCCGGGCCGGCCGAGGCCCGTGGTCCCCGCGACACGAACGCCCCCGCCCTTCCGGGCCGCAGCAACCGGCCCGGGGACGCCGACGATCCCACCACTCTCCCGGCGCCCGTCACCCTTCCGGCACCCACCACCGGTGGAGCCGAGGCCGACGGGACCACCCGGCTGACGGTGTCCGTGCAGGACACCGGGAACACGGACTCCGGTACGGGCGCGTCCGCCTCCGGCAAGCCCTCCGACTCCGGCGAGCCCGGCTCCCCGACGTCCGTCGGTGACGGGTCGTACGAACTGACCTGTGCGCCCGCCGCCGGCACCCGGTCGGGCACGCGGGGCGGGGGCGACCACCCGGACGCGCAGGCCGCCTGCGACCGGCTCGCGCAGGCGGAGGAGGCCGGGGAAGACCTGTTCCGGCCTGTCGACAAGAACGCCATGTGCACGCAGATGTACGGCGGTCCGGCCACCGCGCGGATCACCGGGACCTGGCGCGGCCGGCCGGTCGACACGACCGTGAACCGCAAGAACGGCTGCGAGATCGCCCGCTGGAACGCCCTGAGCCCGCTGCTCCCGGCCACCGGCAGGTAAGCCGGGCCGGCAGGACCGAGAGGGATCCGAGCGGGAGCCCGCACGCACAGCGGACGCACATCGGAAGCACATACGGGTCCCGCGTGCCCGGTCAGTAGGCCGAATGGGCCTTTTCCCATGCCTTCTCGCGACCCCGAGCCCTCTCGCGGGCTTCCAGGCGTACGGCTCCGCCCAAACCCCCGGAGCCGTACGCACGGGGCGTGTTGAGGCATTCGGCGGCCTCCGGTGTGCACCGGTTGTGCGGAAGCTCGACGAGAGCTCCCCCTCATCCACCGTTCCTGCCCGCTCCGGTGCCCGTAGACTCCTCCCGTGACAGCCTGTGGCCCGAGGGGCAAGATGGGGGCCCGGGCCGACAAGGTGCGGTAAACAGGGAGGAAGCGCGTCGTGAGTAGCAGGCCATCCCGAGGCACTGCTCGCCTCGCAGCCATACTCGACGCCCTCCCTGACGGGCTGCTGCTCGTCAATGCCAACGGCACGGTCGTCAACGCCAACACCATCGCGCTCGAAATGTTCGAGGCGCCCGGTACCGGGCTGGTGGGACGCGGACTCCTGGATCTGCTCGCCGAGTTCGACTCGCGGCTGATCCCCGGGTCGATGCGCCGCCCCGACTCGGCGGACTCCCGGGGCAGGACCAAGCCGACGCGGATGATCGCGCGCCGGACGGACGGCCACGAGTTCCCGGTCGAGGTCACCAGCGCGAGCCTCGACAGCGGACAGGCCGCCTACAACGACTTCCCGACCTCCTCCTTCACCGGTGACGAGCTGCTGATGCTCGTCGTCCGGGACCTCTCCGGCACCGTCGACACCGAGGCCGAGCTGGCCCGTTCGCAGCGGCAGACCGAGATGATCCTGCGGGCCGCGTCCGAGGGCGTGGTCGGTACGGACACGGACGGCAGGGTCGTCCTGGTCAACCCGGCCGCCGCGCAGATCCTCGGTTTCCGCGCCAGTGACCTGGGCGGCAAGGAGCTGCACCCGCTGATCCTGCACTCGCGTGCGGAGGGCGAGCCGTTCCCGTACGAGGAGTCCCCGCTCGCCGACACCCTGCGCTCCGGGCGCAAGCACCGGGTGCGCGGGCAGGTGCTCTGGTCCAAGAGCGGTGCGCGGGTGCCGGTGGACCTGACGACCGCTCCGGTCCGGGACGGCGACCAGCTGGTCGGCGCGGTGATGACCTTCACCGACCGCAGGCCGTACGAGGAGCTGACCGAGCAGCACACGACCGAGGTCGCGGAGCTGACCGAGAAGCACGCCGCCGAGATCGCCGAGCTGACCGAGAAGCACACCGCCGAGATCGCGGAGCTGACCGGGAGCCACACCGCGGCGGTCACGGAACTCACCGAGAACCACACCGCCGAGGTCTCCGGGCTCACCGAGAGCCACGCCTCCGAGATCGCCGACCGCACCGAGCGGTACGCCTCCGAGCTGGAGGAGCAGGCCGACCACATCGCGCTGCTCGGGGCCCAGCACGCGCAGCTGACGGCCGTTCTCGGCGAGTCGCTGCGCGGGCCGCTGGAGGAGCTGCGGGGCGAACTCGCCACGCTCGCCTCCGACCCGGCCGGCCAACTCTGGCCCGAGGCGAATCAGATCCTGCACCACCTGGCCGCCGGGTACGCCCGGATGACCACGCTGGTCGACAACGTCCTGGGCTACCAGCGCCTGGACTTCGGTACCGAGGCCCTCGACAAGGCGCCCGCGCCCATCGACGCCGTCGTGACGGCGGGCATCGACGGCGCGGTCGAGCTGATCGGTCCGGGACGCGCGCAGTTCGCGGTGCACGCTCCGCCGATCGAGGCCGAGGTGGACGCCCGTCGGCTGGCGACCGCCCTGGCCCACCTGGTCGCGGACGTGGCCGGTATCGACTCCACCGGCAAGACCCGGATCGCTCCCGGCGGTGGCTATCTCGACTCGACCGTCGTGGTGGCCGCGGCGCAGCGCGGGGACGTCGTACGGATCGAGGTGCGCGGCCCGTTCGCCGGAGGCGACCCGGTGCACACGCCGATCGTGCGCGGGATCGTCCGGGCGCACGGCGGGGTGCTCCAGACCCACGAGATGCCCGGCATGGCGGGCAGCGCGTACGTGCTCGAAGTACCGCTCGGCTCCGGCTCCGGCACGGTCCAGCAGCAGCCGCAACACCCCCAGCAGACTCCGGCCGCCGTGCCGGAGCAGGCCACGCAGCAGCAGGAGGTCGCGGCCTTCGAGGCCGTCGGCGCTCCCGCCGTCGTCAGCGGTGGCCGGCGCAGGGCCCGCAGGTCGTCGACGGACGCGTTCCTCGAAAGCGCGCTGAGCCCGGAGGGGCCGGAGAGCCTCGCGGGTGCCGAGGGCGCGGTGCCGGCGGGGACGTCCGGCGCGGGTGTCCCCGTGGACGCGTCCGACGGCTCCGGCCCGACCGGACGGCGCCGGGCGCGGCGGGGTCCGGCGGCGGTGGAGGAGCCGGAACAGGAGGCACTGGTGCCCCCGCCGGGCGAGGGTTCCGGCCGCAGGCGCGGCCGTCCCAGCCCGGCGGAGACCGCCCCGGTTCCGGCTCAGGCCGGTCCCGCTCAGCAGGCGGCTCCCTCTCAGCAGCCCGGGCCCGCTCAGCAGGGCGTGCCCGCTCCTCCTCAGCCCGTACCCGCTCAGCAGGGCGTGCCCGTCCCCGCGCAGGCCGGTCCTCCTCAGCGGCTCCCGGCCGCGCAGACGCGTCCGCGCGGCGCCGGACAGGCTCTGGCACTCCCGGCGGCGGGTAACGCGCCTTCGGAGGGTTCCGTGGTGACGGCGGCCGAGGGCGCCCAGGGCGCGGGCCGTCCGCAGCGCGGTCAGACCGTTCCCCCGCAGGGTGTCCCGGCAGCCCCGCAGGCACCCGGTGCGCAGGCGGCGGCAACGGGCCCCCAGCTCCCGGGCCGGCAGGTCCCCGGCCAGCAGGGGCAGCCGGTGCGTCCGGAGGGCGCCGGCCGTCCGGCGCTGCCGGTGCGGTCACCCGTGGTGCACGACGAGGGCGCGCCGCAGCCCGAGGCGCTCGCGCCGGAACTCCAGCCCGCGGGCCGTCGCGCCCGGCGTGCGCTGGCCGCCGCGCAGGAACGACTGGCCGCGGAGAACGCGGGCCCGCGCACCCCGTTCGCGCTGGGGCCCGCCGACGCGGACCGGTCCGGTGCCGAAGCGGTACCGGACCAGCACGACGCCACCGCCATGGGCCCGGACGAGGACCACACCCCGCCGCAGCCGCACCCCCTCCCCGCCTCCCCTTCCGGCCGCCGGCGGGCTCGTCCCGCCGAGGCGGCGGGCTCGCCGGAGAGCTGGTCGTGGGTCGACTCGACCGACCGGGTCGGCGGCCCGGACCACGGCCCTTCCAAGGACGACGGCCAGGACGACGACGAGGCGCCCGAGCCCGCCCTCGCGTACGCCGCACGCGTCGGGAACGACGCCGTCACCGGCGGCGGTTCCGCGCGCCCGGCCGAGGTCCCCGTCCCCGTCCCGCTGCCGCCCGCCACCGCCGTACCGGCCGCGCCCGGCGCGTCCCCGGTACCGCCCGTACCCGCGCCGCCCGCCGATCCCGGGCAGGTGTCCGGCGACGCCGGGCCGACCGCGCACGCGACCGGCAACACCTTCGTGCCGCCCGGCGCCGTGCCGGCGGCCCGCCGGCAGCCGCTGCCCGCCGAGATGCCGATGCCCGGTGGTTCCGACACCCAGGGACGGGCCTTCAGCGTGCGGACGCTCGGTCAGGGCGTACCGCTCGTCCAGCACCTGGGACACCAGCAGAACCAGACGCTGGGCGCGGCCGGCCGTCGCCGCAAGCTGTCGGCGCCCCCGGGGGCCGACACTCCGGCCCCCGCGGCCCTTCCGCAGACTCCGGCCGCCCCGCAGCCCGCGCGGCCCGGTTCCGCGACGGCCTCGGCGTCGGGGCAGCTCATGACGCCGGTCTCCGCGGGGCGTTCGTACGCCATAGGAGCACCGGACGAGGGCGCCGAGGGCCCGGAGCCGCTGGACGGTCCGGGCGGCGCGGTCGAGATCGCCAACCGTCCGCAGCCGCGGCCGGTCGACGACGAACTGCCCCCGGAGCCCCTGGACAACCCCCGGCGGCTGCTGGTCTGGCCCGCTCCCGACGTCTCGACGCAGCAAGCGCTCAGCGACCGGGGCTACCGGCCGGTGATCGTGCACTCGCGCGAGGAGGTGGACGCGCAGATCGCCGCGTTCCCCGCCGCGCTCTTCGTGGACCCGCTGACCGGGCCCATCACGCGTACCGCCCTCCAGTCGCTGCGCCAGGCGGCGGTGGCGGCCGAGGTGCCGGTGCTGGTCACGGCGGGTCTGGGGCAGGCGAGCCGGGACGCGGCCTACGGCGCCGACCCCGCCGTCCTCCTCAAGGCGCTCGCCCCGCGCGACAGCGAGCAGCACCCGCCCCGGGTCCTCGTCATCGAGGAACGGGAGGAGATCGGAGGGGCCCTCGCGCAGACCCTCGAGCGGCGGGGCATGCAGACCGTCCGGGCTTCCACCGACAGCGAGGCCGTCGACCTGGCCGCGCGGACGCGGCCGAACCTGGTGGTGATGGACCTGATGCAGGTACGTCGCCGGCGGGCCGGGATCATCGACTGGCTGCGCGCCAACGGGCGCCTGAACCACACCCCGCTGGTCGTCTACACCTCGGCCGGACTGGACGGCCCCGAGCTGTCGCTGCTGGCTTCCGGCGAGACCGCGCTCTTCCTGGCCGAACGCTCCACCAGCGACGAGGTGCAGTCCCGGATCGTCGATCTGCTGGCGAAGATAGGGACCAACTGAGCAGGTGACGAAGGGCGGTACGGATCTCCGTACCGCCCTTCGTCGTGCGGGCCGTCGTGCGGGCCGTCGTGCGGGCCGTGGTGCGGGCCGTGGTGCGGTGTCAGTCGACGACGGTGACGTCCAGCTCGCCGTCCGCGTGCCGCTTGCGGATCACCTTCTTGTCGAACTTCCCGACGCTCGTCTTCGGCACGGCCTCGATGACGGTCCAGCGCTCCGGGAGCTGCCACTTGGCGACGCCGGACTCGGCGAGGAAGGTCTTGAGGCTCTCGAATCCGACGACGGCACCCTCCTTGAGGACGACCGTGGCCAACGGACGCTCGCCCCACTTGTCGTCGGGCACGGCGACGACGGCGGCCTCGGCCACGTCCGGGTGAGCCATGATCGCGTTCTCCAGCTCCACGCTGGAGATCCACTCGCCGCCGGACTTGATGACGTCCTTGGCCCGGTCGGTGAGGGTGAGGAAGCCGTCGGGGCTGATCACGCCGACGTCGCCGGTCTTCAGCCAGCCGTCCTGGCTGAACTTGTCCTCGGGGCGCAGGTGTTCGCCGTCCGCTCCGCCGTAGTACGCCCCGGCGATCCAGGGGCCCCGGACCTCCAGCTCACCGGCCGACTCGTTGTCCCAGGGCAGGTGTTCACCGCCCGGGCCGACCAGTCGGCCTTCGACTCCGGCCGGGAAACGGCCCTGGGTGACGCGGTACGGCCACTCCTCCTCGGCGCTCAGCCCGGCGGGCGGGTTGGCCATGGTGCCGAGCGGCGAGGTCTCCGTCATGCCCCAGGCGTGGCAGAGACGGACGCCCAGCTTGTCGTACGCCTCCATCAGCGAGGGCGGACAGGCGGCGCCGCCGATGGTGACGCGGGCCATCGAGGTGAGATCCCGCGGCCTCGCGGTGACCTCCGCGAGCAGGCCCTGCCAGATGGTGGGAACGGCCGCCGCGTGGGTCGGGCGCTCCCTCTCGATCATCTCGGCGAGGGGCACGGGCTGGAGAAAACGGTCCGGCATCAACATGTTGACACCGGACATGAAGCACGCATGGGGCAAACCCCACGAAAGTACATGAAATTGCGGAACCACGGCGAGGGTGGTGTCGGCGTCCGTCAGCCCCATCGACTCGGTCGCGTTGACCTGCATCGAGTGCAGATAGACCGAACGGTGCGAGTAGACGACACCCTTGGGGTCCCCCGTGGTGCCGGAGGTGTAACACATGGCGGCGGCCTGGCGTTCGTCGATGTCGGGCCAGTCGAAGGTGTCCGGGCGCCCGGCGATGAGCTCCTCGTAGTCGTGCACGCGCGGCGCGACCCCGTCGAGCAGGGACCGGTCACCGGGTCCGGCGACGACCACGTGCTCCACGGACGGCATCCGGGGCAGGAGCGGCGCGAAGAGCGGCAGCACCGAGCCGTTGACGATCACCACCTTGTCGTCCGCGTGGTTGACGATCCAGACGAGCTGTTCGGCGGGCAGCCGCAGATTGAGGGTGTGGAGCACGGCACCCATGGCCGGAATGGCCAGATATGCCTCGACATGGAAGGAGTTGTTCCACATGAGCGTCGCGACCCGCTGGTCCGCGTCGATGCCCAGCTCGTCGCGGAGGGCGTTGGCGAGGCGGATCGCGCGGGTACCGATCTCCGCGAAACTGACCCGGTGCGGCTCGGGTTCGCCGGTCCAGGTCGTGACCTGCGACTTCCCGTGGATCGTCATCCCATGGGTCAGGATGCGGGTGACAGTCAGCGGTACGTCCTGCATGGTGCTCAGCACGGCGTCCTCCCGGAGGCGCTACGCGGCAGTAGGGTTCCGCTGATTCTGCGCACATACCGCGCGGTATGTCACTACTTCGGGCCACCCCAATCGGTACGCGCCTCCGCCGGTCCGGTGGTCACGGGCCCCCGGGCAGGTGTGCGGGACCGGCGTACGGGCCCGCGACGGGGTCAGGGTGCGGGTATCAGCTCCGGGTCCTCGCGGAGCTTGCGGAGCGCCCGCGAGACGGCGCTCTTCACCGTGCCGACGGACACCCCGAGCACCTCGGCGGTCTGGACCTCGCTGAGGTCCTCGTAGTACCGCAGGACGACCATGGCCCGCTGCCGGTCGGGCAGTTTGAGCACGGCCCGCCACATCGCGTCGTGGAGCGACTGGTGTTCGGCGGGATCGGGGGCCGGAGCCGTCTCCGGCTCGGGCAGCTCGTCGCAGGCGTACTCGTCGACCTTGCGCTTGCGCCACTGCGAGGTACGCGTGTTCACCAGGGCGCGCCGGACGTATCCGTCCAGCGCCCCGTGGTCCTCGATGCGCTCCCAGGCCACGTAGGTCTTGGCCAGCGCGGTCTGGAGCAGGTCCTCGGCGTCGCTCGGATTCGCGGTGAGCGAGCGCGCGGTGCGCAGCAGGACAGGCCCGCGCGCCCGGACGTACGAGGTGAACGACGGGTACGGCGGGGTGTGTCCGGCGGCGGCAGCGGTGCGCCTGGGCGCGCCCGTGCAGACTGGCGTGGTCATCTCCCCAACCTAGGAGCGAAGGCCCGGCGGCGGATCGCCCCCAGGTCCCGATGCCGCGTCCGCCTCAGGGTGTAGGAGCCGGGAGACGTCCACCTCCTGGGGGTGGAGGGCACGCGAGGTGGAGTCGGGGCCGGGGCCAGGGTCGGTACCGGGGTCGGCACTGGACCCGGGGCCGGGTCGGGGCCGAGGTCGGGGCCGGGGCCCGGCCGGGGCCTGCGGGTGGTCCGCAGGTGGTCCGCAGGTGGTCCGCAGGTGGTCCGCGGGTGGCCCGCGGGTGGTCCGCGCGGGTGTCGCGGGACCACCCTCAGCCGGTCCACAGCCGATCCCCGGCCGATCCCCGGCCGGTCGTCAGCCGGTCGTCAGCCGATCCGCAGGCTCTCCGGCGGGCCGAGGTAGACCGGGCGCAGGCCGCCGGTGTCGACCACCAGCTTCTGGACCACCACCGTCGGGTCGATCATCCAGAACTTCAGCACGTGCTCCCCGGGCCGGGTGATGACGTGCTGGGTGGCCGTGCGGTTGACGTTGTCGGACGTACCGCGCGCCCACTGCACGTTCATGGTGCCGTCGTCCCCGCCGGTGACCGCCGTGACGTTCACCGTGCTCGGTGCGTCGTCGTCGAAGGAGACCGCGTACTTCAGGCCGTCGCCCGAGAGCGGGTTGTTCCTCGGGGAGAGGTACGCCCAGACCGTGACCGGTCCGGTGGTGAAGAGGCTCAGCGTGTACTCCAGACGCGGCCCCCTTCCCGCCGACTGCCGGGCCGCCGTCACCGGGAAGGGCTCCATGCCGCCCGCCGTACGGCCCACGTCGGGCAGCCGGCGCCAGTTCACCGACCCGCTGCCGACCGCGCGGCTGTAGTGCTCGGCCTCCATCGACACGTACCCGCCGGCTTCCACGAACCCCTTGAGGCCCGACTTCGGCGTCTTGGGCCGGTCGACCACGGCGGTCACGACGACGCTCGAACCGCCGGGGCCGCTCACCGTCACCGGCACCCTGGTGACGCCCTGGGGGGCGTGCTTCCACTCGACCCGCAGGGTGACCCGGGTCTGGGTGGTGACCCGCCCGCGCGGCCGGTCCACCACCAGCCAGGACTCACCCGTGGTGATCCGGTAGTCGAAGGGCGTCCGGCCCCGGTTGAACACGTCGATGTACGGGTCGGGGCCGTTGCCGTACGGGGAGAACACCGGCAGCGTCGCCTCGCCGGCACCGCCGCCCGGCCACCAGTCCTCGCTGCCCTCGACGGCCACGCCCATCTCGGCCGCCCCGGGCAGCTCGATGCGCTTCAGCGCCGGGTAGATCTCGTCGGTGAGCGCCACGTTGTTCAGCTCGGGCTGCTGCCACGGGGCGTTCGGTCCGTACCGAGCCACGTCTCCGTACCCGATGTGCGGCTGGGTCTGGAAGCCCTCCCATTTGCCGTCCGCCACCCGGGTGTTGAACCTCTTCGAGAAGGCGAAGTCGTCCGCCAGACGGGCCTCGGCCCTCGCGGCCAGTTCGTTGGTCAGGGCCCGGCCCTGCTCCGCGTAGAAGAGGTTGGTGAACTGCGCCTCGCGCAGCTCGTACACGTTCGCGGTCGCCTCGACCTCGTACCCGACGAGCTCGAACCAGGCATCCTGCGAGGAGGCGGGCAGGCGCCGACCGACCTCGCGGGACTTCTCCGCGAGGGCCCGCCAGCGGTCGGTGACCCGCTCCAGTTCGCGGTGATCCACGAGGCTGAACGGGGTCGCCCGGTCGTCGTAGACGATCGCCGAGGAGTCGGTGGCCGGATTCTTGGCCGGGTCGAGGGTGATGCGCCGGTTCAGCAGCTCCGGCTTGCGGATCTGCTGGAGGTGCGCGTACTCCGAGAGCACCTGTGCGATCCGCTCGGCCTGCTTCTCGCCGAAGTGGAGGCGCGCGTAGCCGAGTTCCCACTCAGGGAGGTCGTCGACGTCCCAGCGCTCCGGGCTCCAGGCGTACTCCATGAAGAACTGCGTGGCGAGTTCGTTGCCCTTGAGGTCGCCGACATTGGTGACCCACAGGCCGCGATTCCCGTACGTGTACGACTGGTTGAGCTGGTCCCACATGTTCGGCAGCGAAGTGGTGTCCACCCACTTGTAGTTGCGGCCGACCCCCACGTAGTCGAAGTGGTAGTAGAGGCCGTACCCACCGGCACGGTCGTCGGTGGCGAGCTGCGGCAGCTTGCGGACGTTGCCCCAGTTGTCGTCGGTGAGCACCACCGTCACGTCGTCGGGGACGCGCAGCCCCCGGTCCCAGTAGCGCTGCACCTCCTTGTAGAGGGTCCACACCTGCGGGACGGACTTCTCGTCGCCGGTGATGTCGGCGATGATGGCGCGCTGGCTCGCGATGATCTCGCCCATCAGCTCGATCGCGTCGCCGTCCGGCAGGCTGGTGTCGCCGTTGCCGCGCATGCCGAGGGTGACCACGCCCTCGAAGTCCTGCTCCTTCATGCGGCGGATGCCGTCGGCCCAGTAGGCCTTCAGCGCGTCGGAGTTGCGCCGGAAGGACCACTCGCCGGTACCGCCGTAGGGGTCGTGGCCGGGGGTGGTGATGTTGCCCGCGGCGTCGCGCACGGCGGCCACCGCGTGCCGGTTCCACTCCTCGATGCCGCGCATCATGGGGGCCTCGTGCGAGGTGCCCATGACGATCCCGTACGCCGTCGCGGTGGCGTGGTTCAGCGGGTCGTCCTCGGCGAAGGCACGGCCCCAGACGGCGGGCCAGAGGTAGTTGGCCTTGAGGCGGAGCAGCACCTCGAAGATCCGGGCCCAGAAGTCGGCGTTGAACCCGCCCTCGTAACCGGGCGCCTTGCCGGGCCCGAAGAACTTGGGCGCCCAGGTGCCGAGCGCGGGGTTCTCGTCGTTGATGAAGATGCCGCGGTACTTCACCGCGGGGGTGCCCTGGGTGTGCCGGCCGGGCCGGACGTGGATCTCGTCGCGGTGCTCGGGCACCACGTCGTCCCACCAGTACCAGGGGGAGACCCCGATGCCCCGGGAGACGTCGTACGCGCCGAAGATCGCGCCCCGCTGGTCGCTGCCGGCGATCACGAAAGCCCGGTCCACACCGGGCATCGGCCGCTCGACGATCGTCTGGAGGGACGTCTCCCACTTGCCCGCGATCCCGCGCACGTCGAGCTTGCCCGCGTCCACCAGCGCGTCGATCAGCGGGCTGCGCCCGATGGTGCCGACGATCACGATCTCCCGCTGCCCGGCACCCGCCTTCCGCACCACGGCCGGACGCACCCCGGTGACCCGCTCGATGTCGGACTGCAGATCGCCGACCGCGCGGATGACACCCGCGTGGTCCGCGCCGCTGACGACGAGGGGAACCGCGCGGCCCGACTTCACCAGGGCGAACCCGCCGGAGACCGCGCCGAACGAGATGTACGTCCCGGAGTCGGTGGCCCGGCCCGCCGCACCCTGCGCCCCGCCGGTACCCCGCGGCCCGTCGGCGCCCTGAGCCCCGAGGGGCGCGGCCAGGGCGGGCGTGGCGCCGCCGATGCCGAGGAGCGGGGAGGCCAGGGCGCTCAGGCCCAAGCCGAGTGCCAGTACGGACCTGCGGCTGGCGCGGCCCGACGCGGGCGCGTCCGAATCGCCGGAGAGACGGGGACCCTCCTGCGAGTCCGAAATATGCGGGCCCGGAATCTGTGATTCCACGAATGACCTCCGATAAAAGTTTCGAGAAAAGAGTCGCGAAAGGAGTCGCCACCACGGACACGAGGAAGAGTGCGCAGGTCACCGCACCGGACAGCGCGAAACAGCGCACTCCGCGCCGGGATTCCGCAGGTCACCGATCTCTCCCTTATCGAGCCAAGGCGCTCGAATGCGAGGAATTCCGACATCGAGCCGCCCGTCAGCCCCTGCGCCGGATCGAAACATTTCGAATATGTCCCCGCAATTTTCTGGAAACCTAGAGCCCGCTTTTTCCAGGGTCAATCCCCTTGCACCAACCGATTGCGCGAGGGATGCGCAAGGGCGGCCCCCGGGACGACCGGACGGAGCGGGGCGTGCCCTGAGTCACCTCGTATTCCGTTGCCTTCTTCGAACGCTTGTACGAACATGACTCCATGGCCCCCACCGACCGGCAGCTCGCCACCCTGGCCCTGGCCCACGCGCTGAACGCCGCGGAGCGGGGGCTCCCCGTCATCCCGCTCAACTCCGCCCGGCTCCCCGCGCTGCGTTCACCGCACCCCGGCGGCGCGGCGCGCACCGCCTGCACCGGCCACTGCGGGCTGCCCGGACACGGAGTACGCGACGCGACCACCGACCCGGCGGCCGTCCGCGCGCTCTTCGCCGCGGCCCCGGGCGTCACGGGGTACGGCATCGCCTGCGGCCAGGGCCCGCACCGCCTGATCGGCATCGACCTGGACGCGGCCACCACCGGCCCGGCCCCGACCGGGGGCCCTGCTCCTGCGGCCGGCGCCGAAGCGCACGCGGACGCCGCGCTCCGTCAGCTCGCCCTCCAGCACCTCTTCACGATCCCGCCGACCCTCACCGTGCTCACCCCGGCCGGCGGCCGGCACCTCTGGCTGTCCGTGCCCGCGGAGGTCGTCGTGGCCGGCTCGGCGTGACCGAGCTGGGGGTGCCCGCCGAGCCCTCCGACGTGATCACGTCCGCGCAGGCGGTCGCCCGGCTGGTCGCGGACCAGCTTCCGGCGGGCGCC